>NZ_AZRI01000001.1:0-32292 GCF_002895585.1 Petrotoga sp. 9T1HF07.CasAA.8.2
CAAAATTATTCCTTAAAGGTAGGATAGATACTTTCGGAAACTATGAAGTAGAAGAAGTTTATCTCAGTTTTTATTCCTTAAAGGTAGGATAGATACTTTCGGAAACTATGAAGTAGAAGAAGTTTATCTCAGTTTTTATTCCTTAAAGGTAGGATAGATACTTATAGTATGTTGTATTTGGGAAATGCGTTCAGTCTTGTTTTTATTCCTTAAAGGTAGGATAGATACAATTAGGAAGCGTTGTATATGCTATGGTTGTTGCTTAGTTTTTATTCCTTAAAGGTAGGATAGATACCCATAAAAGTAACACCAGTAGACAGGGAAGAGATTCCCGGTTTTTATTCCTTAAAGGTAGGATAGATACAAGTGAGGAACTAAATATTATAATCACAGTTTTAAAAAAGTTTTTATTCCTTAGAGGTAGGATAGACACAGAGGGTGACTCAATATTATACAGAGGTAAGTGAGGAGTTTTTATTCCTTAGAGGTAGGATATACACCCGAATAGATCCACTAATTGTAGCTGCTATTATCCAAGTTTTTATTCCTTAGAGGTAGGATAGACACGAGTAAGAAGAAAGAAAAGAACAATAGAACTGTATAAGTTTTTATTCCTTAAAGGTAGGATAGGCACCCATTTCCACTATATAGAATCATTAGTGGGATGAGAAATGTTTTTATTCCTTAAAGGTAGGATAGGCACCAAAACAGACCCAGTGTTAGCCAGAGAAGAAGCTTGTTTTTATTCCTTAAAGGTAGGATAGGCACTAGATTTAATATGGAGAAATCCAAAGGTAAAAGAAAGATTGTTTTTATTCCTTAAAGGTAGGATAGACACCCGGAAGATCTCATCAATGGGGTATTTACTGAAGATGATTTGTTTTTATTCCTTAAAGGTAGGATAGACACGGAATTTTTAGAGGAGGGAAAATTATGAGTTTCAACAAGGGTTTTTATTCCTTAGAGGTAGGATAGACACATCATAAAGTTTCATGGTAACTCTAGGGTTTTGGATAAGTCGTTTTTATTCCTTAGAGGTAGGATAGACACCCATAGGTTCACGATAAAAAGTGTATCATAAAAAATTACATTTGTCAAGCAAAACTTTGAGGAAATGTTAAAAATCAATTCAAAGGCTTATGGAACAAGCCTTGTGACTTTTAACACTTGTCTGTCGATCCCCTGGGTTTTTTACCTTATTGGAGGTCGACAGACGTTTTTTTATATCATTTTCTGTTATAGGTTAAATAGATGAAAGTTAGTTTATCGGAAGTTAATCTAGGCGATCTTCTCGTTTAACTTGAGGTTGATCGTCATTTGCGTGGAACGTCGTTTGTGGGGCAAACGAGAATAAGGAAAGAGTTTTTAGAGCATTACAAATAAAACGCTTTGCAAGAAACAGCAAAAAACGTTTTGCACAAGTCGGCAAAACTTATTCCTTAGAGGTAGGCTAATACACAAACGTCATTTGCTACGCAAATGAGAATTTGGAAGTTTTTTCAGAAGCATTACGAAAAGTCTTTTTGCACAGATCAACAAAATTATTCCTTAGAGGTAGGATAGACACTTTCATTGAAAATCGTCAGCATGACACCTATAAAAGGGTTTTTATTCCTTAAAGGTAGGCTAATACACACACGTCGTTTGCAGGGCAAACGAGAATAAGGAAATTGATTCTAAGGCATTGCAAAGAAGCCATTTTTGCATAAGGCGGCAAAATTATTCCTTAGAGGTAGGATAGATACTAAAAAAATTGATGACTTGCGTGAGGAGTTATTAAAGTTTTTATTCCTTAGAGGTAGGATATACACCCATAGGTTCACGATAAAAAGTGTATCATAAAAAATTACATTTGTCAAGCAAAACTTTGACGAATTGTTAAAAATCAATTTAAAGGTTTATGGAACAAGCCTTGTGACTTTTAACACTTGTCTGTCGATCCCCTGGGTTTTTTACCTTATTGGAGGTCGACAGACGTTTTTTTTATATCATTTTCTGCTTTAGGTTAAATAGATGAAAGTTAGTTTATTGGAAGTTAATCTAGGCGGCTTTTTTGTTTAACTTGAGGTTGATCGTCGTTTGCGTGGGACGTCGTTCGCGTAGAACATCGTTTGCGGAGCAATCGAGAATAAGGGAAGAGCTTTTTGAACATTACAAATAAAACGTTTTACAAGAGACAACAAAAAACGTTTTGCATAAAGCAGCACAAGCATTCCTTAGAGGTAGGCTGAGACATACGCGTCGTTTGCGGAGCAAACGAGAATAAGGAAAGAACTTTTAAATCATTACGGATAAAACATTTTGCAAGAGACAACAAAAAACGTTTTGCACAAAACAGCAAAAATCTTTTTGGATAAGGTGGCAAAATTTAGTGCTTAGTTTTATATTATGATATAATTAAAGCGAATATTTGAGAATGCCACAAGAAGCAAAGCTTTCTTCAATTCATTTTTTTATAGGTGGGCAGTCGGACGAAAGGGTGCTAAAAAACTTCTATAGTCTAAAAACATTAAAAATACAGAATCCCAATTAGGAGGCTAAAAAATGAAAAAAGTCTCAATAACTTACAAAATCCCCGAAGCAGGCATTGATTTGCTAAAAGGGAAATACGATATTTGGGTTAATCCAAAGGATAAGCTACTCACCAAGGAAGAACTAAAAGAAATAGCAAAAGAATCTGACGCATTAATTACCATGCTGGCAGATCCGATTGATAGTGAAGTTTTAGAAGCAGGGAAGGATAGGTTAAAAATCGTTGCAAACTACGCTGTTGGATACAACAACATCGATATCCAAAAGGCAAAAGAGTTAGGGATATATGTAACTAATACCCCTGATGTATTAACTGAAACCACAGCTGATTTAGCCTGGGCGTTGATGTTAGCTGTTGCCAGACGAATCGTCGAGTCTGATGTCTTTACAAGAGAAGGTAAATTTGATGGTTGGAAGCCTGAATTGTTTCTTGGAACGGATGTGTACGGTAAAACCTTGGGTATCATAGGATTTGGAAGTATAGGTCAAGCAGTTGCCCGAAGGGCAATAGGGTTCAACATGAAGGTTTATTACTATCAGAGGCATCGCCTTTCCAGTGAAGAAGAAAAGGCATTGAATGCCACTTATTTACCGTTGGATGAGCTTTTGAAGGTTTCTGATTATGTGAGTTTACATGTGCCTTTGACTGACGAAACTTATCATTTATTGGATAGAGAAAAATTATCGCTATTAAAGAAATCTGCCTTTGTTATTAACACAGCAAGAGGTCCGGTGATAGATGAACAAGCACTATACGAAAAATTAAAAAATAATGAGATCGCAGGTGCTGCTTTAGATGTATATGAGAATGAACCACAATTAACACCTGGATTAAAAGATTTGGATAACGTAGTACTAACACCCCACATTGGGTCTGCTTCACATGAGACAAGAAGTCGAATGGCTCAGATGGTAGCAAAAGATATCATACAAGCTTTGGAAGGAGAAACACCTGAACATTTAATATGGAGGTAGAAATTAAATATTGAATAAAGTTTATGAAATATACAAGGATCTTTACGATTATTATGGGCCACAGCATTGGTGGCCCGCAGATGATTGGTTTGAAGTAACTGTGGGGGCTATTTTAACACAAAATACTTCTTGGAATAATGTGGAAAAATCTATCGAAAATTTGAAGCAACGTGATCTATTAGAACCAGAAAAGTTATCTAAAATCAAAGAAGATGATTTAGCTCAATTGATAAGGTCTTCGGGTTTTTACAATCTCAAAAGTAAACGTTTGAAAAACTTCTTAGAATGGTTAAAAAAATATGATTATGATATAGATAAGATTAAACTTAAAAGTGCAACCTCTTTAAGGGAAGAGCTGTTAAGCATAAAAGGAATAGGAAAAGAAACGGCTGATTCAATACTTTTATACGCCTTTGAAATGCCAGTTTTTGTTATCGATGCTTATACAAAAAGAATGTTTTCACGATTGGGTTTAATATTGTCTAGAGAATACGACGAGTTTCAAGATTTTTTTGAGAAAAACCTGACAAAAGATGTTCAGCTTTACAACGAATACCATGCGTTAATAGTTAAGCACTCAAAGGTTTACTGTAAAAAAACGCCTAAATGTTCTGATTGTTTTCTAAAAGAAAAATGTAATTGGGGAGTGAACAACCTATAATATCTTACAACAAATTCAACCTAAAACAAATCCAAAAACTTGGAGCAACTATTTCTAAATATCTTTTCCCGGGAGCTAAGTTATTACTTTTTGGCAATTTAGGAACGGGGAAAACCACGTTGACATCTTATATAGTTAACAGTTTGAGCAAAACTCCCGTAAACGTAACAAGCCCAACTTTTTCCCTAATAAAGGTATACAACACAAATCCAACAATATATCATGTCGACTTGTATAGGTTAAACGATCCTCAAGAGATAGAGTACTTGGATGTTTTTTTGGATCCTGAAGGGGTATATATAATTGAATGGGCAGACTTTTTGGATTATTTAACCCCCGAAGAAAGATTGGAGATTCATATTTCGTACAATGAAGATATTAAGTATAGGGATGTAAAAATCGAAGGATTTGGTGAAAAGTACAAAGAGATGGAGGCTATTATAGAAAAGGAGCAGTAGTTTTGTGTCAATTCAGAGAATTTTTAACGTTATCTCAGAAAAAGATTACAAAGAACATAGCCAAAAAGCAAGAAAAATAGTTGAAAAGGCTAATAGTATTATCAGAAAACCTCGAGAATTAAACGAAAGAAAAATGTTTTGGGTTTACAGAGTTTTAGGAAAAGACGCCGAACTAAAAATACCAAAAAAACATATAAACGATTTCCAATTTTTGATAATGCATATTTTAAAAAAGCCAAAAGAGAATAGATTCGCCGATTTAAGAAGTTATTACAAGTTAAAAGAAGAAACGATTGAAAACTTGAAATTTTTACTTTTTCCAGATAAGTTTCCACCAGGTGGCTACAATGAGAAATTAAAAAAGTATGGGGTAGAGTTTTACAATCCTCAAGTTATATTAAAAAGGCTGGATTTTAAGGATTTTATAGACTTATACGCACTAATAACATACATACCTTTAGATGTGAAAACTCCCTTTGTACAAGACCTCATAGACGAGATCCTAAGCATTGATCCTATCGATACAAAGATCTCGTTGTACAAAAAAATAAAAGAAATATTTAAGAGTTTAGGCCCTTACGAAAAACAGATGGTGGAACTTCAATTGAAAAATATCTCTTACTACCATTATAGGCTTATGAGCAAAGGATCGATTAAAGGTGTTATTATCGATGGTAGCAACGTTGTAAGGTACAATGATCAAGAAAGTATAGTTAGATTGGTTGATTTGTTGGATAATCTCTACATAGAAAATATGACGTTTTTCCCTGCGATAATAGTATTCGATAAAAACATTGAATACGTTTTAAAAAGTGAAGATGACAAGGATATTTTAAAGAGAATGTCCGAAAAAAAGAGAATTTACTTTGAATCACCTGCAGATGAATTGATAGTTCATTTTAGTAATAAACTTGGTTATTACATGATTTCACAAGATAAATTTAGTGAATATCGGTTTGATAAAGACAAATTATTGGAACTTCGGAGGTTTGTAGATGAGTGAACAGAGCTTTGACTTAGAGCAGTATAACTACGAGTTACCTGAAGAGCTTATAGCCCAAGAACCTGTTGAACCAAGAGATAGCTGCAAGCTGATGGTGCTAAATAGAAGAGTAAAAAGTATCGAACACAAAGTTTTTAGGGATATAAAAAATTATTTACGACCCGGCGATTTGCTTGTTTTAAACAATACCAGGGTTATCCCTGCAAGATTGTACGGCAAAAAGGAAACAGGTGCTAAAGTTGAAGTTTTACTTTTAGAAAAAGATGGAAACGATAAAACATGGAAAGCTTTGGTAAAGCCGGGTGGAAAGATAAAAAAAGGCAACAAACTTATCTTTGAAGATGATTTAGTTTGCACAGTAGTAGAACATCTGGAAGACGGATCTAGAATTTTAGAATTTGACGATCCCAACTTTTTCTCAAAATTGCCAAGAATTGGTGAAGTCCCTTTACCGCCTTACATAAAAAAACAGATCGACGATCCAGAAAAATATCAAACTACCTACGCAAAAAACAATGGTGCGGTGGCTGCACCAACCGCTGGTTTGCATTTCACACAGGAGTTGATAGATGAGCTTACAGATTACGGCGTAAATTTCACTGAAATCACTCTTCATGTCGGTTTGGGAACCTTTAGGCCCGTTAAAGAACCAGACATTAGAAACCACCAAATACACGAAGAGTATTATACCGTGCCAAAAAGTGTGCTTCACGACATAGTTAGAGCCAAAGCTAACGGTAAAAGGGTTATAGCCACAGGAACAACGGTTGTTAGAACGCTCGAATCGATTGCCAGAAATCCTGACAAACTCGCTGGTAAAACAGATCTATATATATACCCACCATTTGAATTTAAAATAATTGATGCTATGATCACCAATTTCCATTTACCAAGATCTTCACTTCTTTTTCTTGTTTCAGCGTTTGCTGATCGTGATTTTATAATGAACTCATATGAAATTGCAAAAGAAAATAAATATCGATTCTTTTCTTTTGGTGACGCAATGTTCATAATGTAATTTTTTAAATATTAAAGTTTATTAAATATCAGACGATAAAAAAGCGAATAATAATTTTAAGGTCGGGTGATATTATGGGAATATCAAATATTGGGGGTAAAGAAGATTTTTCCATTAACAATCCTATAGCCAATAGACAGCACTTTGAAATGGCGAACGCCAATCTGAAAAATCCTGAAAATTCAAACCAGCCAATCCAAAAAGAAGAGTTTATGCCAGATGAGCTTGACAAAGTCACAAAGATAATTGAAGACAGATTAAAAAAGTTATCCAAAATTTTCAAAGGAGAGGCGAAGTTTGAAATAGAAAGGGATTTGGATATTATTATTGTAAAAATTATCGATAAAGACAGCAAGGAAATTATAAGACAGATACCACCTGAAGTGTCTGTGAAACTTGCCAAAGCCCTAAACGATGTTCAAGGGATATTGCTTGATGAAATAGCATAATTACTAACGTTTTAATGTTGTATAAATTAATTCAGCGACATCGTTATAAGATAAAAGTAGGTGCAAATTCCTTCTTACCTCCTTTGAGCCTTCAATACCAGAAAAGTATTTCATTAATACTTTTCTGAATTTTTTTACTGCATAAACCTCTGAACCATAGAATTCAATCGTAAGTTTCAAATGCTCTAAACAAGTATCTATTCTCTCATCTAAAGTCGGAATATAATTGTCCTTTGTGAATATCCAAGGGTTACCAATAGCGCCCCTTGCAACTAAAACAAAATCCGCACCATAATTCATCAAATAATCATCTATATCTTTTTTACTGAACACATCACCGCTAGCCCCCAAAGGAATACGGATCTTTCCCTTTAACTTTTTTATTACTTCTCTATTTGCAATTCCACTGTACATTTGTGACCTAGTTCTACCATGAACAATAATATAATCAGAACCTGCTTCTTGGACTGTTTGTGCTACTTCTTCTATATTTATTTGATCGTATCCTAATCTTACCTTTACTCCCACGGGCAAATCAATACTCTTTTTAAGATTAAAAACGATATCTCCCAATAATTTTGGATCTTTTAACAAAGCTGCCCCTGAACCTTTTTTCACCACTTTATTAACAGGGCAAGCAGCGTTTATATCGATCCAACTAGCTAAACCTTGGACAGCTTTGGCTGCTTCGACGAATTTTGTTGCGTCGTTGCCAAAAAGTTGTACACCTATATTATCTTCACCTTTTTGAGGAAGCATTTTGTCAACTTTTTCATTTTCCCTTATTATAGAATCTACTGAAATCATTTCTGTAAAAGTAAAATCTGCTCCAAATCTTCTGCAAATCTCCCTAAAAGGGTAGTCTGTATAATCCGCCATCGGAGCTAAACCAATTTTATTTTCTAACATTCATTTACTCCTCCCGAACCATATTCGTAATTTATTTTAGCTTTTTTCGTTAAACAACTATATACACCAATTTTAAATCTCAATACAATATGTTGAATCAAAAATTTTTAGTAAAAACATAAAAATTATTGAATTTTTTTATTTATATACTTGACAATCTTTATTTTATTTGTTATAATTTTTTTGAAATATTTGAATTAGGTTTAAAATAATTAAGGGGGGTTATAAAAATGTTGAGAAGACCACAGAAAAAAATTAAGAAAGTAGAGTCTTATTACACAGCTTATGATTTACTCTCTGATGAATTATGGCAAATTTATCTCGAAAACATCAGAAGATTGTAAAAATTAAAGACTATGGACGAGGAGAGGGAATTATATTTACCCTTCCTCAAATGGGTGCGGGGGAATCCATCTCTACCTTCCTTAGAGAGCGGGCAGTGGGAAATCCCGCTCTCCCTTCCTTAAATGGGTGAAGTAGTGCGAATCTTCCCTTCCTTAGAGGGTGGGCAGCGAGGGGGTAAAGATTCTCTTTCCTTAAATGGGCGGGGAGCGGGGCGAAGGGGCGCTAACACAAGTTTTTAGAGTTTCTAAAGGCAATAAAAAAGATTAAAACAGGGGGAAATTCTATGACAAATGAGCAAAAAAGAAACTTTTGGCTATACTCCACAGGTAGGCTTGTATCTTTAATAGGAAGTGGCATACAAATGATTGCTTTACCGCTTTATATTCTTGATCTTACAGGATCTGGGACGCTTATGGGTACATTTACTTTTTTAAGCATGGTTCCAGGCTTGATTTTTTCACCGATAGCAGGGGTTTTAGGAGATCGAATGAATCGAAAGAAAATTATGGTGAATATGGACTATTTACGAGGGATAATTATACTTTTTATGGCATATTCTGCCTATCAAGGGTGGATGAACATCGCCTTTATCTTCACTGCCCAGGTATTTATTTCTATATTAGACAGTGTTTTCGGTGGCTCAACCGGTGCGATGCTCCCAGACTTGGTTCCTATCGAATTCCTCACAAAAGCAAATTCGGTAAATTCTTCAATAAATAGTATTTCTAATATTATAGGACCCATCCTCGGAGGAATCATATACGGATTTGGCGGCATCGATGTTGTGTTTCTTATAAATGGAATTTCTTTCGTTATTTCTGCTATAAGCGAAATGTTTATTACTTACCATCCACATTATGAAGGTAAGCAGAAAATATCCTTTAAATCTATGTTTTCAGACATCAAAGAAGGCTTAGTTTTTATAAGAGGAAGAAAGGGTTTGAAAGAACTGTTTTTGTTTGCAATGATTTCCAATTTTATAATGTCACCAATTTTTATGATTGTCTTTCCTTATGTATTAAGGCAAGAAATTGGATTTACAAGCGAACAGTATGGAATCACTCAATCTTCTTTTACCGTGGGGATACTAATTGGCAGTATTTTAATTGGCACTATTTTTTATAAAAGTAATCCCAAAAAATCAATGACACTTGGTTTAATAGCAGAGGCCATTATGTTTTTCATTATCTCAACTTTATTTTTTCCACATGTTGTTACCAATTTTGGAGGTGCATCATGGACTTTATTAATAATTTTGTACATAAACCTTATGTTTATAGGCGTGTGTAATGCTTTTATAAATATACCTATTAATACCAACCTGCAAAGAATGACACCAACCAACGTAAGATCTCGTGTTTTTACAGTTTTGGGGTTGATTTCTCAAGGAGCTATACCTGTTGGCTCGTTGATATTTGGCACTCTTTTAGATTTAATGAAGGGATATCAACTTACACTGTTTGCAAGCATAGCATCAGCTATTGTAACCATCCTCTTTTTAAAAATTGCACCAGAAGAAACGTTTAATCCCAAACCTTTTACTGAAGAAGCATAAAAGTCAAACCTTGATAAAATCAATTTATCATTTGTTGTTTAATGCTTTTATGAAAAACAGCGTGAATACTCTCCAGGTAAAAGAACACCCCGAAAGGGGTTCAAGGAAAAGATGAAAGATGGCTTTAAACACAAAACGATTTGAATCAAAAAACGTTGTTAATTACATGCATACACGGTATAACTATAGCATACATATTATACGAGCTAAATGATTGTATGAAAGTTTAATTACTCAATATGTTCGTGATAGAACTTAAAAATTCTATTTTAATAAAAGCCGAAAAAGACTTTGTTGCAACGAACTCTTAAAATTTCATTTATAGGGGAGGAGTCAAGGTATGAATTTACACACGAGAAGATTGATAAGATATGGGATAAAAAATTATAAAAAGTATATGATTTTCATGTTTCTCTTGGGTGTTGTTACTTTAGTATTAGCAGCTTTGAGGCCTTTTTTCATTCAGTATTTAATCGACGATATAATAACTTTTCAAAGAATCAACATACTGCCTTTTTTCCTTGCTTTTTTAATAGGTATCGTCGCTTTAGAAAGGATTTTCAGTTATTTTCTTAATACTTATCATCGAAAAGTTAACTTTTTAACTATCAAAAACGAGCAGATAAACCTTTATAATAAAATTCAAAACTCAAAATTTGTTGATTATTCTAAGATGGATTCTGGGGATATAATGAGTAGGTTATTGTCTGATATTGATGAAACTTCTTATGCAATGGCCCTTGTATTACCAACCATGTGTTTAAACTTTTTGAATTTAATAGTTACTTCTGCTATATTGACTTATCTGAATTGGCAATTATTTTTGATAGTACTTGCTTCTTTACCTTTCTATTGGCTTATTATAAGAAGTTCACAAACAAAATTGCAGAATTATTCAAAAATAGAAAGAAAATCTTTTGGAAAATTAACTTCTTCTATAAAAGAAAAGTTAGATGGTCAATTAATTATTAAAGTATTTGGGAAAACAAAATACTTTTCAAATTCATTTTCCAAGGATGCGGAAAATTGGGCTATACAAGCGACTAAAGCAGGGATATTTCAAATAACCATTTTAAATATAGCCTTTTTTATCAGTTATGTAATTCCTGTGATTATATTAGGATTTGGAGGAGTACTTGTGATAAGAGGGAATATATCTTTGGGAACTTTAATAGCTTTTTATTCTTTTGTGCCATGGATATACGAACCCATAGGAATCATAAATGAAAATTTGGTTCAACTACAACGGGTTGAACCTCTAGCTGAAAGATTCTTTGAAATCCTCGATATGCCTGAAGAGGAAAGTGATGGTATATATCTTTTCCCCGAGGATTACAACATCGAATACAAAAACATCTCATTCAAATACAGAGACGAGGTAGTTTTGAAAGGTATAAATCTCTTCATTGGCAAAAACGAAAAGCTAGCATTGGTAGGAACGAGTGGTTCCGGCAAAAGTACGATGGTGAGTCTTCTTGTCAGACTGTACGATCCCACAAACGGTAAAATACTATTAGGGAATAAAAACATAATAGATTACAAATTACAAGAAATCAGAGAAAAGATAAAGTTAGTCAGAGGTAACGAACCCTTATTCAACATGACGGTCAAAGAAAACATAATGCTTGATGATGAATTCACTGAAGAAGAATTCATGAAGGCGGTAAAGAAAGCGAAGGTAGACAAATTCATAGGGCTTTTAGATGAAGGATACGACACGGTAGTGGGAGAAAGGGGAAGTAAGTTATCTGATGGGCAAAGGCAGAGAGTAGCGATAGCAAGAGCATTGATAAGGGAACCAAAGGTATTGATACTGGATGAAGCAACGTCAGGGGTAGATTCACAGACAGAAGAAGAAATATTTGATGAATTGAAAGAGTACGAGATGACTCTGATAATAATATCCCACAGATTATCGACGATAAGAAAAGCAGACAAGGTGATATTATTAAAAGATGGAGAGATAAGAGGAGAAGGAGTACATGAAGATTTACTAAAAAAATCTTCTATTTACAAAGAAATAATAGAAAGTCAATTGGTTGTATGAAAGTTTAATTAGCCATTATTCTTAAAAGAGAGAATGCACCCATATTAAAATAAGGCAAAAAAGAAGATTTGAAGGGGTTATTCCATCAACCATATTTGACAAGGAGCTTAACGTGTTTGAAATACCAGAAAATATATGCTAAAATTAATAATAATGATTTCCTTAGAGGGCGAACAGTGGGAAATCCTACTCACTTTTCCTTATGGGCGGGCAGCGGGGCAAAAGAACAAAAGAAACTTTTCCTTATGGGTGGGCTGCGGGGCGAAAGAACAAAAAAAACTTTTCCTTATGGGTGGGCTGCGGGGCAAAGGGGCGCTAAATATAAAGTTTTAAAGTTCATAAAAGCATTATAACAAGATCAAAACAGGGGGAAATGTTATGACAAATGAGCAAAAAAGAAACTTTTTGCTTTACTCTGCAGGCAGGCTTGTATCTTTAATAGGAACTGGCGTACAAATGATTGCTTTACCGCTTTATATTCTTGATCTTACAGGCTCTGGGACGCTTATGGGTACATTTTCTCTTTTAAGTATGCTTCCAGGATTGATTTTTTCACCGATAGCAGGGGTTTTGGGAGATAGAAGAAATCGAAAGAAAATTATGGTGAATATGGACTATTTACGGGGAGCAATTATACTCTTTATGGCATATTCAGCCTATCAAGGTTGGATGAGCATCGCCTTTATCTTCACTGCTCAAGTATTTATTTCTATATTAGACAGTGTTTTCGGCGGCTCCACCAATGCGATGCTTCCGGACTTAGTCCCTATTGAATTCCTCACAAGAGCAAATTCGCTAAATTCTTCAATAAATGGTATTTCTAATATTATAGGACCAATCCTTGGAGGAATCATTTATGGATTTGGGGGAATAAAAGTTGTGTTTCTTATAAATGGAATTTCTTTCATTATTTCTGCTATAAGCGAAATGTTTATTACTTACCATCCGCATTATGAAGGTAAGCAGAAAATATCCTTTAAATCAATGTTTTCAGACATCAAAGAAGGCTTGATTTTTATACGGGGAAGAAAGGGTTTGAAAGAACTGCTTTTATTTGCATTGGTTGTCAATTTTATAATGGCACCGATTCTCACGATCGTTTTTCCTTATGTATTAAGGCAAGAAATTGGATTTACAAGCGAACAGTATGGAATCACTCAATCTTCTTTTACAGTGGGGATACTAATTGGCAGTATTTTAATAGGTACTATTTTTTCTAAGAATAATCCGAAAAAATCGATGACATTTGGTTTAACAGTAGAGGCTATCATGTTTTTCATCATTGCAGGTTTATTTTTTCCTAATGTCGTTACCAGATTCGGAGGTGCTTCATGGACCTTCTTAATAATTTTGTACATAAACCTTATGGTAGTAGGCGTGAGCAATGCTTTTATAAATATACCTATTGATACCAACATGCAAAAAATGACACCAACCAACGTAAGATCTCGTGTTTTTACGGTTGTGGAGTTGATTGCTCGAGGAGCTATGCCTGTTGGTATGCAGATATATGGTATTCTTTTAGATTTAATGAAGGGATATCAAATTACACTGTTTGCCAGCATAGTATCAGTTATTGTAATTATTCTCTTTTTAAAAATTGCACCGGAAGAAACGTTCAATCCTAAACCTGTTAGTGAAGAAGTGTGAAAATCGAATCTTGATCAAATCAATTTATCATTTTTAGATCATTGATAAAAATCCGTTGGTTTGATACGGTTAGCTAAATAGGCAGGTGATAATGCGAAGTTTAATGCTTCTAATATGTTTGTCTTATTAGTGCCATTATTCCCTATAATCATGTTTAAGTCCGTGAAATTCAGTTCTATTGATTGAATTCCTCGGAAGTTTTTAATCTTTAAAGATTTTATTATTGTTGACATGATTATACCCCCTTTATCCCAAGCTTAAACAGTTTATAAACAAAATTATCTATGGCTTTTGTAAAATTTAATTCTTGTTTTTCAAACTGTCTTCGAGCGCTATGTAATGTTCTTCATCCTTATCTTTTAAATTTGTTAATATAGTATCGATGGCTATTTCAACCTCATTTATATCTGGAAATTTCTGATCGTGTTCAGGATTTTGTTCATGTGAATATTCATCAAGAATCTTCATAGTACTCTGTTTTTTGTAATCGTCTAAATTCCCTTCAAAAAATTTCTTTGTTTTATTTTTAAAATTGGATCCATCAGGATATTTTGCAAACAGATAAGCTTCAAGGAATCGTCTAGCAATGTTTGGTAAAATATATAATAATTCAAAATTAGTTTTATCTTTTGACTCATAAAAAGTTTTCAATATATAAAAAAAGTAGTTATATTCGCTCTTAAAATCACTTAACACTCCCGGTAATCGTGATATTTTTGTAACCTTATTTACTTGTTCGTTCTCTTCATTGTTCTTTTCTTGAACTTTTTTTATTAAGTAATAGTTCTCTTTGTCATTTTTATTCCTTTTGTTTGGAGTTCCTTTAGGATCCTTTTCAACCATATCTTTTAGCAAATTAAAAAAGTCAAAATTGTGAGTGGTAATAAAAACCTGCCCGCATTCATTTAATTTTTCCCCTAAAAAACCATATACCTGATACATATGGTTACTATCAAGGCTTGATACAGGATCATCTATGAATATCACAGCGTTTTGTTTTTCAAAATTATTCTCTTCTAGTCTTGTCATAAAATAAATGAGCGAAATAATATTTTTTTCTCCTGTGCTTAAATTTTTCGCAATTCCTTCAGACCGTCGGACTTGGTAATAACTATCATCAAGCGGTTTTAACTTAATTTGATCGTCTCTAAAAAAGTGGGTCAAATACTCATTAATTTTTTGGACGCCAACATTAGCGGTCAAAATTTTTGATTTTATTTCCTCTATATCTCTATCAATAACGGAAATATTTTCTTCTATCTCCTTTTTCTGCTTAGATAATTTTTCTATCTCTGATTTTATGTCGAAATATTTTAATTCTTCTTCAGCTTTTGCTGTATAGTGATCAAGTAACTTTTGTTTTGCAGATCTTTTTTCTTCATCTAATTTCTCAACCATATCGTTATTTTTATGAATAATTTTGGTTCTATCACGAAAATAGTGGGTAATTAAGCTGGAGTTAAATTAAGTTTACCAAGGGCAATAAAGATAGTGATTTTTAAATTCTTTAATGTTTTAAAACCAAAAGCCCTTTTAGTAAATCCTCTAAGTTTAGAGTTCATACCTTCTATTTTACCGTTAGAGATATTCGTTTTTATGTGCAACAAGATACCTTCTATGTGATTTAAAAGAGTCTTAGCAGCTTTAATCATTTCGGGTATATTGGATTTCATTACCTTTTCATACCATCGTTTAAAATACTTAGCTGCATAAGAAGGTTTCTTGTAATCGAACATCTTTTTGAACTCAAGTACCAATCCGTAGGCTTGAACTGTGTCAAGATGTTGATATTCCATCAATTCATCGAGTCTAACTTTATCTTTCTTAGTAAGGTTGTTAGGATTTTTTAATAGCAAGTATTTTGTCCTTTTGAGTATTTCATGGTACCCTTTATTCTCTCTGGCTCTTACTTTATCAAGTTGGACACTTAATACATTAAGCACATGGAATTTGTCAAATACTATCTTTGCTTTTGGAAAATGTTTCCTGGCTCCAGCTTTGAAAGGTACCGACATATCCATGCATATGGACTTTATGTCTTTTGGATCACCGTTTTTTTCAGTGTGTCTTTCTTTGAATGATAGGAAGGTTTCTGCATCTTTTCCATCAGCTATATGTACAACCTTTTCTCGTTCCACATCTAAGAAATTGGTTAGATATACATGATGCTTTTTCCTTGCTATTTCATCAACAGATAACGTTTTTATCGGTTCTTTTGAGAAATCTTGTTTTTCTAATTCCTTTGAAACGTAAAAGTCTAATATTCTCCACAATCTATTTTGGGTTGTATTATACTTTTTAGCTATCTCAGCAACCGTCATGTGATTGTACAACTCGAGAATAAACGCTTCAAACAATAAGGTGAATCCAGAGTTTTTTCGAGCCCAAGGAACCTCTACAGTCTTTGTCCCATCATCTGTTTTTATCCTAGGTACCCTAGCATGTATATATGTTTCATATTGGAATAAGTTTAAGTGTCTCCAACTTCTTTGAACCGTATCGTATGCACTGTAATATTTACCGTTGTATTCGAACTTTGCACCTTTTTTGAAATCCACATATATGTTGATTGTATTTCCTTGTTGCTCTATCTTTTCTATGTACCATGGATCTGTTATATTCAGTATCTGTTCAAAGAATTTTGGTAGCTCTTTTCTCATCTGGCATCACTCCTTGTGTATTTTTGTGTTTTCTTACATGATACCAGATTATTTAATCATTTGTTCATGTTTCATTTTTTCTACCCACACTTTTTGGAAGAGAACCATAATTTTATTAGTCTTATCAATAAGATCTCGTATAACGATTTCAATGTCTGATAATTGTAAGTCAAAAGTAATTCTTTCAAAGGGTTTCTCTATTTTTTCTTGCAGTTTTTCAAGCAAATTATCTAATACATTTCCATATTCCTCAATTTTAACCTTTAGATCCTCTATCTTTTTTTCATAATTTTTCGAAAAATCAGGATAAAATCTTTCCTTATCTGTAAACTGTGTTTTATTTATAATATTTTTATGTTCTTTAATTCTCTTTTCACAATCGTTTAAATCCTTTATTAATTTATCGTATTCTTCCGAAAAATGTTTATTCAATCTTTCAAATAAATCATCGGGTAATTTATTTCCGCAAAATTGACAATATTCCTCATTTCTGTGAAGGTCTATACCATTTCTGACCCACCGGTTTAATTCTGGATTGTCTCTAAGCTTTTTTATTATCTGCTGTGCTGTTATTTGCCTTTCACAGATATTTTTGGTTTCGTTATAAAGATAGTTAATTTTCAGATTTATATTTAATAATGAAATATTCACATATTTTGTTTGATTTCTATAAATTCTAAGTAATTTTTGTTCGTCATCTAAAATATATTGATTAATATTTTTGTTAATTTTCTCAATTTTATTTTCTAATACATTTTTATCAAATTCCTTTTGATTAGTAATTCCTAATATGTTTCTTATTTCACGGGCTTTGGCAGTTAAACTATTTTTTAAGCCTTTCTCCTTAGTATTTAACTCTAGTTCAAGTTTTTCGTTATTATCTTCCAATGATTTCTTTTCCTCTTCTTTTTTGGTTAGTTTTTCTTGTAATTCTATTGATTCTTTACCCAGTATTAATACGGGATTAATGCGTTGGGTTTCGTCATTCCATTTAAAATTTTCAAGAACAAAATCTTCATTAAAGACACGAATTGGATATTCATTACCAACACTTTTTTCGGAAATATTTCCATTATCAGTTTGCAGGGTAAATTTTAAATTAGGGTAGTCATGGTGTAACTCTTTTTCTTCCAAACATCTAAATACTCTTGAAAGAGAAGTTTTTCCCGAATAATTCCAACCATAAAAGAAATTAAATTGTTTGAATTCTGGACATTCATCGTCCCAGGTAAAATTATTATAAATACCAAGATTTTTTATAGTTGATAACTTTTCTATTTTCATTCTCTTCTCCTTTCATTTTCCATTCTCTATCACCCCAACTTCTTCCTTCGTTAACTCATATAGCTTATACACCAGTCTATCTATCTCCTGCTCCCATTGGCTGGTATCCGCAAGAGGATTCTCCTTTTTGGAGGAAAGGATTTTATCTACCAACTTTTCTATCTGCTGGACTATGGTTTGATTGGATTGAGTGATTGGGGGAATGGGCATAATCTCAACGTATTGGTTAGATAACCTAAAACCCGTAAAACCATATTGATGAACAATCATTTGAACATATTTATAAATTAATTTTGAATTTAAGATTGCCATTATATATTTAAGATGGCTTCCTGTAAAAAAAGCCATGCTATCCAATGTAAAAATGTTTGCTCCCACCAAACAAAAAGTCGGTTCTTGCGTTATTCTTTGCCACACCACCTTCTCTTTCTCAAACTCTTGGTAGTAAGCAATTTGATCTTGAGTTTCAAACCATTTATTGCCTGTTCTTTTGCGGGCATTGAAGCCTAATTCTGGATATTTTTTGCCCGATTGTTCTAGTTGTCGAATATCAAAGTGGTCAAGAAAATATTTTTTCAAAGAAGGGTAATCATCAATGTTTAATCGTAATGCTGGAAATGTTCCTATCACCCACAATCCTGCCCATTCGTAATAGTAACGCTTGATATCCCTGCCTCGAAGTATTGGTTTTATAACGGCTTCGGTGCGGCGGCGTTCTTCTTCGTCCCTGCAATTGTTCAAAATTTCTTCCCGCTTTTGGCTGTCAATAATAAATGCTTCGTTGAGTCCAGTTTTTATTCCATAATAAATTTTTACATCCCATTCTTTTAAAGGCTTACCTATTTGTTCTATCTTTTCCTTGAGCTTTTGTTCTGTAGCTGAGCCAATAAACCATGCATCTTTTGTGAGGTCAGTAAGTATAACACCGCGTTTTTTTAATTCTGCCTTTATGTCTATAGGTTCGTGGTTTTCCCTTTGTAAAGTTACAGCGTTCAGATTTTTCTCGTTAGGCTTTTTTTGAATTAATAGTATATTAGTGTCTACTGTGGCTGTTTCGAAGATGCCAGGGCCTAAGTCAATTAGTATTTGTGGGTTGTACCTGGCGAAAAAGTTTCTTAGTTTTTCTCCATATCCTGCACGCATCCATTTGTTAGAGGTAATAAAGCAAAGTAAGCCGTTATCTTTTAGCAGTTGTATACCTCTTTCGTAAAACAGCGTGTAAATATCTCCCGTTCGGGCAAAGGTTTCATAATTTAGTTTTTCATAAAGCTTTGCAAGTTTACCTCCATTTTTTTGGAGTTGAATATACGGAGGATTAGCAATTACAACATCAAAACCGCCGTTTTGATGAAACACTTCTGAGAAATAAACTTCAATATCAAATTCAGTATTGCCATTGGTGATTTTGCTGAAGAGTTCGTCAATCTGCTTTTTGTAATCTTGCTTTTTGGAAGGACTAGTCTCGCTAAAAAGCAAGGGTTTTGTTTTTTCTAAGTCATCGAAAAGCTGAAAGTTTAAAAGCTTTTTCTCTATTTTAAGTAATGAATCTCCTTTAACTACTTTATAATCAAGATTGGGTAGTGGTTTTATATTGTGAAAATCTTCTTCATCCACGATCATTGATAACCAAAATCTTAATTTGCATATTTCAACTGCCCCGTTATCTATGTCGACTCCATAGAGTGAGTTTTCAATGCAAGATCGCTTAAAATTATAAGTCTTTTCCTCTTTGTCAAGATAAATGGAAAGCAGCTTTCTCATTTTTACTATCTCATGCATCATTCCGATTGGAAAAGCGCCTGAGCCAACTGCTGGATCCAGTACTTTTATGTTTGCGAGTAATTGGTCTAATTCTTTTGCGTTTCGCCTTATAATTTCAGGAATTTGAGTTTCATAACGTGTTGTTTTCTGATCACCTGCTTGGATTCTTTCTTTTTTTTCAAGGGCGATAGCTTCTATTTCAGTAACTGAATCAGCTTTTTCTACAAACTTTTCTAACGCTTTTCTTAAAACTTTACCATGCATTTCTGTTTCAAGATAACTTATCAAACTTTCTTGACACATGTAATGAACTATCTCTCTTGGTGTGTAATAGACGCCGTATTCTTTGTTGAATTTTGTTTCTAAACTTTTTTTACCTGATTTCAAAACTTTTCTATATTCTTCGAAGTTATCTTCTCTTATGGCATTTAGTTTTTCGTAGATTTTACCAAGAAGTTCTGGGTCCAGGGCAACTTCTTTTTCGAGTGGTTCTTCTTCGTTTACAGTGAAGTTGAATCTATCGAAGATATCGAGTATACCGTCTCCTTGATCTACTTCTTTCGTATTATCTGTGTTTGAAAAAAGAGAATCAGGGATCATTATGTCGATTTCTACCCAATTATAATTATTTATGGGATCAAACAATCCACCATTTAAAAATGGTAATTTGCAGTCAAATCTGCTAAAGTAATGGTCAGCATCGCTTCTGTCGGTTCGTAATGCTTCGAAAAAGAGAGGTTCAAGGATGTCGTTGTAGAAATTCTGATAATCTCCAAATTCTTTGTTGAACAATTTTCTCATGAAATCCTTTTGGCCTGTCCCCCAGGGTTGACCTTTTTTAACCCCGAACCAGCCTTTCTTTTGCAGGAAGTAAAGGAAAGTAATTTGAGATAAGAGTTTTTTGGTAAAGTCAACGGTGCTTATATTTTTTGCTTGAAATTCTTGTTTTACTTCTGGATTCTGCTTGACAATATTATCAAGTTCTAGTTTAGTTTTAATAAAAAGATCTCTGTATTTTTGGAAAAATTCATCTGTTACTATTTCGACGTTGAATGCTTCTTCTAAATCTTCAAGGGTTGGTTTGTATTCATCGTTCATTAGTATTGGGATAAACCTGCTTTGAGCAGTATGGCTATTTTCATTTTTACCAACGAGGAAAGACCATCTTTTTGCAGGTGTGAATTCTTCTTTGGCTTTGACCTTCCCAGGAATTTTTAGGTCAAAGCTATAATCCATCTTAACTAGCGAAAATCTCCAATCTTGGTTCTCTGGTGAGACAAAAGCAACCAGAGCAGCATCTTTTAATTTCCCACCTCTTGAGCCTTTTAAGTACCAAGCTATGAAGTTTCTTTGCATGGCTCTAGCTCGCTCAAGTGAGGTTTCTTTTTTTAACTGCACGATGAGTAAATCGATTTCTTTGCCATCATATGAATACTTACCGATTCTTTCTAATGAACTTATGTAAGGTTCAAATGCATGGGGAATATAGCTACCTCTGTAGACAAAAGGTTTCTCTTCAAAGGATTTCAAGAGATTTTTAAGGAAAAGTAAAAAGTCGTCTTTATTGAAAGGATTTTCGAAAATTTTAACTACGAGATTTCTGGCTTGTTCTCTATTCATCATTATCCTCTCCTAAATACAGTGATAATATTACTTCTCTTTTACCTTCTGTTACAGCAGCAGTTTGTGCATAGTGGCTTTTAAGGAAGGTTGGTGAGATTTCACTTTGTAAAACACCAATAACTTTTAACGGATTTTGTATCTCTTTGGATATCTTGTTTAGTGCAGTGAGAGTTTTTTTCACTGTTTGTTTTGGTATACCGCCTTCTTCAATCTTGGTTATAATTTGATCAAGATATTCTTCCTGTTCTTCTGTGAGTTGTTTTGCGTTTTTTTGGGTCACTTTTAAGATTTTGAGAAGTTCGATTTCATTTTTAGAACCTCTCTGGCGGGTGTCAACGATGATTTCTTCGATGGTTGCGTCATAGAATGTGCTTTTATTTTTATCTAATAGTTCATAGTAATGTTGAGTTAGAATATTCGTTCTTTTTTCATTAGGTGTACTTTCAAAAATCTTTGCGGCGGTTAAAAAGTCTGTCTCTTTCGCTGGTTTGCTTGTATTCGATAGATAGAATTTCATTAATTTACCTTTTCTGAAAAACGTGATTAGGGATTGAGGAAGAGCTATGTCTTTGAGCGGTTCAGAAAGTACCTTTGCAGAACGAGCTTTCTTTGGTAGTTGCTTTACTTTTTCAAAAAGTTCGGGATTATTTTTTTGGATATCTTCAATTAATCTTAAATACTTGAGTTCGCTTTCTTTCTCTTCTTCTGGTTCAATAGTATCCTTTGAGAGTAATTTGTTAAATAATTCGTGAGAAGAGACAGGTTCTCCTTCGGTGAGAATCGAGGTGTCTCCACCTAGCAATGTTAAAAATGCTTCGATTTTTGAACGAGCTATGGTTGTTAACTCTATTTGGGAATCAGCTTGTTTGGTTGGGAAAAAGTTAAATGTATAAATTTTGTTAAACGGGGTGTCTATACGGTTTATTCTCCCTACCCTTTGCATCAACCTTGTCGGGTTCCATGGTATGTCATAGTTGATTACAATGTTTGACCTGTGTAGGTTAACGCCTTCAGAAAGTACTTCAGTGGAAATGAGTATTTTATAATCATCTTTTTGGTTTTTTGCCCTTGCGTCGAAATTTTCTATTACTATCTCTTTAATTGCTTCTGGTGAATTTCCATGAAAAACAAGGGCAATGTTACCTAAAGAATTATTTATATTTTCACTCAAATACTCTGCAGTCTCTTTTGACTCTGTAAAGATAATTATTTTCTTATTTTTCAAGATATTGTGGTTTTTCAAATTTTCAAGTAGGGTTTCAAGTTTCGGGTCCCTTTTTATAGACTGCCACATTGTTCTTATTTCTCTTAGAATTTCAAGATCTTTGTTGAGATCTTTTTCAAATTCTGGGTTAAAATCTTTACTTTCGTACTTTTCGGCTTTTCCTTCTTCTATAAGTTTCTGAATCGTTTCATCATCTTCAGCTTCGGATAGTTCGAAGATTTTGTTTATGTACTTTTTGCTTATGTATACTCTTCCTTCTCTATATTCTTTAATAAACATTTCATAGTAGTGGATGAATCGTTCTATGCTTTTTTTAAATGAATAGAAGCTACTTTCAAGGCGTTTTACTAGTAGAACTTTCATAAAACCAACCATATTTTTTTGGGATTGTTCTTGCTGGGAATTTATACCTTTTTTTAAATAGAGCAAGGGTGTATAACGGGCATATTTGAACTCTTGGGTTATTAGCCTGATACTTTCCATGAAGATGCTGTCTTCATGGTCATTTAATTGATAATAGAACGGTTTGGGATCTTCTACTTGCGGGAATTTTATTTTGTTTTTCTTTAAATCTTCTGCAAAGTATTTTTCGATTTCCCTTCTTGTCCTTCTAACCATTAGATATTTTAATACTTTTTCGCGGATTTCTTTTGCATTACTTTTTGTAATTTCTAAGAATTTGTTGTAATCTTTTTGACGGTCAACCTTTTTTAACTTACCCTCAAGTCTTCCAAAGAACTCTTCTAGATTAGTAACGCCTGGAATATTGCTTTTTTTGGTATTCTGGAAGAGTTTGATGAGTGAGAGAAGATCCTTAGGTGAATTGTTGTAGGGAGTGGCAGATACTAAGATAACTCTTTTTCCACGAGCAATTTCGGCTATTTTTTCATAATTGATATTCGCCTCATTTCTGAAACGATGTGCTTCGTCAATGATTATATTTTTATATTCTCTTTGTTCTATAAGCCTTTTAGCCTCGTCAATTTTGCCAATTGATACAAAATTAGCTGGTAGATGAAAATCTGAGAAAACATTTTGCCAGGAACCGGGATTGTTTTTATTAAGTAGAGCTGGTGGAGCTATAACAAGGGTTCTACCATCAAGCTGTCCTGCTAACATCGCACTGATGTAGGTTTTCCCGAGACCTACTACGTCAGAAATAAAAACTCCACCGTATTCTTCTAATATCCTTTTCGCATTTATAACAGCTTGCTTTTGGTATTCAAAAGTTTTGAAATTTTCAGGAAAATATTGAGAGAAGATTTCATCGCTTTTACTTAGTTCTTCTTTAAAATACTCATATAGGAATTTGAGATACAGCTCGTATGGGGTGATTGTTTGATTGAGCCAGGTTCTTTCGCTTATTGTTTGTATATATTTTTCACTGACATCTACAGCTTCTTTCCATAGCTCCTCAAATTGCCGTTTTGCAAACTCGTAATCTGAACGGTTCTTTAACTCGACGTTGAATTCAAGGTTATCCAGCAGTCCAGATTGTGTAAAATTGCTTGAGCCAGTGATAACCCTTCCTACATCTCTGTCTCCCTCTTTGAAAGTCATAATGTATAATTTTGCATGAATATTTTGTGAGGGGTAAGCCTTTATTTCTAATTTTCCATCTTTTATCCATTCAACAAACTTTTGAACCCCTTCTTCAACATTTTGGTTATCTTCTGAATCACTCATCTCACTTTCTACCATCTTTTCAACCTCTTGTTTCGTTTCTGAATGTGACAGAATTTGATTTCCTGGTGTATTTATTAAATCGTAAGTTTCTTTACTAGTTCCAATTCCAATTAGTATTTTGATTTTTTCAGTTTTTTCTAGCCATTTATATATAAGATGAAATCCACTTATATAAAAGTATGCAACTAAACAATCGAAGGATTGACAATCCTTTATTAACTGTTCAAATCTATCTTTGAGGGTTTGATTGGGTGCGTTTGTTATAAACGTTAGATCTGACATTGATTTCACAAATTCGTGAATGTTATTAGATGGATAGAGATCGCTTTCTTTATTCATAAATTATTATCCCATCTCTTTTCTCTTCGATTTATTTTGATTATAGTCATAAGAAACTTTGGTGGTCTAATGCTTTCACAATCTCATTTTCGGCTTCTTGTATTGAGTCAGAGTTAATTATAAGGGGAGTATATCCCGATTTTATAATTACTTCTTTAGATTTTTTCCCCATAGACTTTGCTACCCAAACATTGCAATCAGAAAGGATTTCCATTATATCTTCAACTTCTGAGTGTTTGTGTTGAGTAAATTTATCGTTTATTCTTTCCTCAACGAAATTCAGCATGTCATTCTCTAATTCATATATTCTATATTTCTCAGACATTCCAAAATGTGTGTTGTTTACACTGTTCCCTTTTATCCCTAATGCTATCTTCATGATATCTCTCCTCTTATTTTAGTAATATTTGAATACAAAAGCGCCTGTTTTTAGTCCTCCGTTTAGCCTCTTTGCAATAACATCATTAATCTATATCTTTTTCCACACACTTTTTTTGCCTTTGCCAAAATTTTCTATATAACCTTCTTTTCTGAGATCGTTCAACACTTTTCTGATCTTAGTGTCAGAAGTTAATGGGGATTTTTTTCTAAGTTCATCTATAGTGAAAGTATCTTCACGATTTTCAAGTATTTCTCTTCTTATATCGTAGTATATGCCGCCGGTAAAATCTTTTTTAGTTTCATATTTAGATGCCACTTCTGAAACTATTGTGGGGATGTTATCCTTTTCATGTGACATGACAGCTTGAAAGAAACGTAAAGTCCATTCATTTGCCAATTTTCTGTTTCCAGCGAATATTATTTGAAACCCAGGATGATAAGCAAAAATTTCTGCTAAAACTTTAGATAAATAGGATGGTGTGTACGCCTTCAGCTTAGTTGGATTCAAAAAATCGGAGTAATTTGCTTCAACAACGAAAGCAGAATGTTTGTACTTAGCCAATTCACCAAGCTTCATGTGTAAAAGAGGCAAATTTCCAATATCTCCAATAAAATTGGTAAAGGTTTTTCTTTCAGCAACCGCTATTATCCCGCTTTCACTTAGTAAGGCATAATCGCCGGCTTTGAGCTGAGCTCTTTCAACGTTGCAATTGGCAAATTTCCATGGATATCTTTCATTTATGTCGATCAATATATGAAGATGATGATCCCCTTTTGCTGTTAATTTAACTTTAGGGCGATGTTCTTTTAGCCCTTGTTCCGTTCTCCAAAATATCTGTTCGTATTCTCCTTCTTTATTCTTATACTTCTTTTTTAAAAAGAGGAAGTCGCATCTTTTGTTTTGTGCTCTGTCAAGAACTACCGACAACCTTTTTCCATAACGATTTAACGATATAATCGGAACTTTTTCAATCACTTGGTAATTGCTCGACGGGTCTTCCGTGTCTCTCATGCAAAAAATATGCTTACCAGCACCTGGCCATTTGTCCTGGACAAATAGTGATAATATTATTTTTTCTTCTTCTCGGATAGTTACCCTATAAGGAAATCTGTATTTTTCCGTTGATTCTAGAACCCATAAAAAAGAACCCATCTTGCATTCACCTTTCTTACAAAAAAGAAAATACTCAATGTTTCTTTCTATGTCTTATTTTATAATATTTTTTAGTTTTTACAAAACTGATTTTCAAGTTTTTGAAATTTGTTGGACTTTTATTACAAAAGTGATTTCAATGAAATTTTTTTCATACTGCCCAGGATCGCCTCTAAAAAGTTATAATCGGCTATAAACAGGAATAATCGTCTTTGACTAAACAATTTTATTCACATATAATTAACTTGCAAGTTGGGAAAATATAGTTGGGGGTGCAGAGTAGTGGAGAATTACATATAAAGTTTTAGAGTTTCTAAATATCATTAATAAATTACTGGTGGAGGTGATAACAAGATGGAAAAAGTTTCTGTAAGTTTAATAAAAGCAGATGTTGGAGGAATTCCAGGTCATTCGACTGTACATCCCAAACTTAAAGAAAAGGCCTCTGAGTGTTTGGCGGAGGCAAAAGAAAAAGGATTGTTGGTAGATTACAGAGTTTTACACGTAGGCGATGATTTACAACTACTTATGAGTCATCGTAAGGGGATTGATTCTGAAGAAATTCATAAACTTGCTTGGGAAACGTTTGAAGCAGCAACGAAGATTGCTAAAGAGTTAAAGTTACACGGTGCCGGTCAAGATCTGCTATCAGACGCTTTCAGCGGAAATATTAAAGGAATGGGGCCAGGCATAGCAGAAATGGAATTTACAGAACGTGGGTCTGAAACTTTAGTTGCATTTATGATGGATAAAACAGAACCAGGTTCTTTTAACTTTCCCATTTACAAAATTTTTGCAGATCCATTCAATACCGCAGGATTAATTATTGACCCTTTGCTAATTGATGGATTTATATTTGAAGTATGGAATATAAAAGAAAGAAAAAGAATTTTTCTCAAATGTCCAGAAGATTTGTATCTTTTATTATCTTTGATAGGTGCAAAAAGCAAATATGTTATAAAAAGGGTTTTTCCCAAAGATTCCAGCCCGCTACCTAAAGATGAACCCGCTGTAGTAGTAAGCACAGAAAAGCTATTCTTTATCGCAGAAAAATATGTAGGGAAAGACGATCCAGTAGCGTTGGTAAGAGCGCAATCAGGCTTACCAGCTTTGGGAGAGGTCTTAGAACCCTTTAGCGTACCTTATTTAGTCAGCGGCTGGATGCGTGGTTCACATAATGGTCCTTTAATGCCCGTTTCTTTCAAAGATGCTCAATGTACACGATTTGATGGGCCACCTCGTGTAATTGCAGCTGGCTTCCAGATAAGTCACGGTAATTTTATCGGTCCCATAGATTTGTTTGATGATCCTGCTTTTGACCTCTCTCGGAAAAAAGCTTTGGAATTAGCAGATTACCTAAGGGTACAAGGTCCCTTCGAACCACACAGGCTTCCACCTGAAGAGATGGAATATACTACCCTTCCAGGAGTATTAAAAAAGCTTGAAACAAGGTTTGAAGAATTGGAATAATATCTTCTCTTAATAGATAACTCCCGAAGTAGCATGCGGGAGTTACTTTTTTATTTAAATTACGGCATTACTTTAAAAATTTTAATAAAATACTTGACTTTTTTAAAGTAATATATTATAATCTTTGTAGAATATTTATTATGATATTCAAAAATCTTAAAGGGGGAGATAAAATGTCAAAATCAACTGGAGGGTTACATCTTTTAATAAAAAACCGTAATTTTCTACTTTTGTTCTTCGGTAGACTAGTATCCAGCGTCGGATCTGCTATTTTTATTATCGCTATTCTTTGGTCGGCTGCAGCTGAGATAGGCGGGGTGGGTGCAGTTAGTGCTGTTTTAAGTACTGTTGCTGTTACGAATATTATTTTTTCTCCTTTTGCAGGTGTTTGGGCAGATAGATGGAAAAAGAAAAATATTCTTGTGATAACAGATTTAATAAGTGGTGGAATCCTTATTTTACTTGGTATTTTCTTTGGAACATATTTCTATCAAATTTGGGTATTGATAATAACCATTTTTGGATTACAGATCTGTGGTACTTTATTTGGTCCTGCTTTGTTGTCGTTAATCCCGATTATGGTAAACGATGATGAGCTTTCTCAAGCTAATGCCATGATTTCAATGACAGATAGACTTTCTCAACTTATTGGGATGGCTATTGGTGGTGTGATTGTGTCTTTAGTGGGAATAAAATGGGCAATTTTAATCGATGGGTTGACTTTTATTTTCTCGGCAGTCTCTGAAATGTTCATTAAAGCAGAAGAAAAAGGCAGAAAAGAAGAGGAAGCTGAAAAAAATGGGATGATTTTTTCAGATATAAAAGAAGGTTTCAAAGTGATATGGTCCAATGTTCAACTTAAAGGGTTAATAACCTTAGAGACATTAGATGATTTTTTTGGAACCACGATATTCGTTTTCCTACCTGTATTGGCTAGTGAGATACTGAAAGTAGGTCCTGGTGAATATGGAATTATGCAAACGATGTTGGGCGCAGGCTCTTTTATAACCGCCCTCGTTCTATCATCAATTAAAGAGATAAAAATGAAGTACCTGGCACTGATGCTATCCTCCGTTTTGGCAGGAGTATTTCTGGCTTCTCTTGGTATAGTTAACAGTTATATATACGTCTTGATTGCCTTGTTGATGTTGGGTGTTATGACTGAGATAGGAAATATCAATGAAAATCTTTTGATTCAAAGAATTACCCCTGAAAACACAAGGGGACGGGTTTTTGCGTTGCGATCAACGATAGATAATTCGCTGAGACCTTTTTCTTATGCTTTTGCAGGGATAATGGCAACATTTTTTTCATTGAAAAGTTTGTTCTTTGTGTTTGGAATAATAACTAGCATACTTGGAATATTTTATCTATTGATACCTTATCAATTGAAAAAGAGGAATGTTTCCTAAAAATTTGACGATCTTTCGAAAATATGATATAATTTTTCTGAAGTAAACCGGAGCGTAGCGCAGTTGGTAGCGCGTCAGCATGGGGTGTTGAAGGTCGCTGGTTCAAATCCAGTCGCTCCGACCAAAAAATACGGGGTTTTTCCCCGTATTTTTTTAAATTAGATTATTATTTTACCGAATTTTTCTTCTACTATTTCTTTAATATCCTTTTTGTTCACAGCTTTTATATATTGGCTTATTGGGAATACTCTAAATCCATGTTTTAACGCGTCTTCTATCGTTGCTATTACGCATACGTCTCCTGCTAAGCCTAAAATCACTAAATTTTCTATCTTATGCTTTCTCAGAAGTTCGTCTAATTCTGATTCAATTTTTCTTTCAATGTCTTTGTAAAATGCTGAATAGCTATCTCCATCTATTTCTATACCTTTTTTTATAACGAAGTCGTAAGTATTTATAAATAGTTGATTCCCAAAGGTACCTTTTATACAGTGAGGGGGCCATTTTTCAAAAGAGATGTGATTTTCAGGGTGATCATCCATACTGGCAAAAATCTTAAAATTTCTCTCTTTCATTAAAGTCAAAAATTCGTTTACCTGATCGATCCACTCTTCGGTTGTTCCACTTACTGGAAGTTCTTTAGGGCATCTTTCGGTAAATCCGTTTTGACAATCAACACATAATATTGCTGTGTTTGAAGGAGATAATTTTAATGCGTTTACTATATAATTGGTAAAATCGTAAGGTGTTTTGTTGTTTTCCAACATTTTTTTAGCCTCCTTTTCTATATAGCGCCCCTTCGCCCCGCTCCCCGCCCGTTTTTAGGAAGGGACCTGCGGTCCCTTGGACCCAGGCGTTAAGGGGCAAGCCCCTTAAAAACCCCAAAACCTAATTTTGTTTAATAAAAGTTTTTTGCACAAGACTGCAAAAGGGCAAGCCCCTTAAAAACCCCAAATTCGCGTAACATCATTTGCTTCGCAAATGAGAATATGGAAATTGTTTCTAAAGCATTATAAAAACGTTTTGCACAAATCAGCAAAAAAGCTTTTTGCACAGAACAGCACAAGGGCTTCGCCCTGCAGCCCGCCCTTTTAAGGAAGGGACCTGCGGTCCCTTAGACCCGGCGGGGGGATGGAGGGCTCCGCCCTATAACCCTTTAAAGATCAAAATCTTGTTTCTAATATATAATTTAAAGGCCCTGCACCTTGCTCCCCACCCTTCTAAGGGACCCCAGGTCCCTTAGACCCTGCAGTCAAACTTATAAGGATAAAAGAGTTTTCGTTCTGCAATCTTCCCTGCTCTAAATTTTTACCCACTAATTTTGAATTTGACTAATCCCAAATATTCATGCCATGCAGAAGAAGTTGCTTCTAAGAATCTCATATCCGGTAAGAAATCATACCATTTCAATTCTTCTCGGGAAATCTTATAATCTGTGGGAACGGGAACAACATCTATGTTTGTATAACTTTTGAAATAATTCATAGCCCTTGGTAAATGTATTGCACTTGTGATTAAATATATTTTTTGTACTTCATCGCTTTCCAATAGTGTAAGCGTAAATTCCGCATTTTGCTTTGTGTTTTTGGCAAGTGGTTCTACATAAATATCGTTTGGTTTGACTCCCATTTTTAGCAATTCTTCTTTCATTATTTGAGCTTCTGGTATCTCCGTGCCTAGGAGTTTCCCGCCAGTTACAACAATAGGAATCTGTAAATTTTTGTAAAGTAAGAAACCTTCATAAACCCTTTTCATAGCGCTATCAGATAACTCTCCGGATCCTTCCCTTGGGGTTTCAGGAATTATTCCGCCTCCAAGTACAACTATTACCCCTTTTTCTTGAGTATCATCCAACTGAGAAACATTCACAGGAGGATATCTATTTTCCAACGGTAAAACAATTATTTTTGCAAACCATCCAGAAGAAAATATATAGATTACAATACTTAGCGTTAAAAGAGAAAAAGATAGTTTTTTCCTTCTTATTAGCTGGATGATTAAAAATATTATGCAGAGTGAGATAAAAATACCTGGAATTTCTATAAAAGATGTGAAAATATCATAAAATATAATAAGCCCCCCTAAAAATATATAAAATGAATGTACTCAACATTACATAGAAACCTAGTGGAACCTTGGTGACTTTCTTTTTTGTGTTCGATAAAATAATTAGGATTATGCTGATAATTATTACGGGTAATATATAAATACCAATAAGAAGAGAGAGGACTGATAGAAATTTCACGTCTCCAAAACCCATTTTCCCATTTCGCCAATAATAAAAGGTAATTAAAAAGGTGATGATGGTAAAAATAAGATTAAAGTAATCAAAGTTTAGTAAAGCAATTGCCAAAATAACTACTATTCCTAGATCAGGAATGATAAAGGTGAAATAATCATATAACCCTATATACAAAAGACTATTAGCAAAAAGCAAATTTTGCCAGTTAAAAGAGGTAATTATGACAAACATATTTACAACTATATAAGATAAAACGATAATTAGGACCTTTTTATTCTTTTTCAGTGTTTTTTACACCTTTTCTATTACTTCCATTTCCTCTTTAGTCAAATTTTTATTCAGAATTTCTTCAAGTCCATAGATGTACCACATGTATTTATCTTTTATTTCTTGGTATATACTTTTGGCTTCTTCGAATTTCTTAACCTTTAAGTAGGGGATAACCAATAACAATTTAAAGTGTTCATTTTCTTTATCTTGGTCTATATATTTTTCTAAGAAGTTTTGAACTTCTTTATATTTACCGTTTTCAAACATTACTTTAGCCCAAACTTCTATGTCGGTTGAATATTCAGGTGTCGTATTGAGAATTTCCTCTTTGAGTTCATTGGCTTCTGTAGTTCTCGATAATTTTTCATAAATAGTGGATAACTCATACTTACCCAATACGCTGTTCGGGAACCTATTAAGGAATTTTTCTAAAATGTGGGCGGCTTTTTCATAATCCCCTTTTTGCATGTAAGCATCGGCAATCATGAAGTAAGTTACATAATTGTTGGGTGAAAGTTCTATTTCTTTTTTCCAAATTTCAGCTGCTTTTTCGTATTCGCCTAAATTAAAGTATAGTTCACCTAATTCTGATAAAGCAGCTATATTCCAAGGGTCTAATTTAACAGCTTTTTCTAGATACTCTTCCCCCTCTTCCATTTCGCCTTTTTCTACTAAAACTGAGCCCATTAATTCGTAGGCTGGAGCGAAACTTGGATCAATTTTGAGTATAAAATCTACGACGTCTTTCACGAACTCAAAGTTCTTTTTATCTGCTTCCAATAAGACGGTATCGAATAGTCCATTCAAAGATATATGTACTAGGTCGGAGTAATTGATTTGGAACTCGGAAAAATAAGCCAAAAATTCGGAAAGGACGAAAGGATAAATCACAAAGTTGGAGGTTAAACCGGGTAAGTGTTCAACAAGTTTTTCGATTTTCTTTGCTTCTTCAATAAATTTTGAGTTGTTTTTTAAGTCAGCCTTCATTAACTCAAAATCTCCTTCGTACAAGAACTCACAAAGCAAGATTGGAAAAGGGGTTAAATCAGTTATTTCAATCTCTTCTTCTCCAATGTTAAACTTTACTATATGCTCCATGGGTATCTCCTCCTCTTTTAGTTGAATTACAGTTTTTAGAAATTTTAAAACTTTATAAATAGCGCCCCTTCGCCCCGCTGCCCACC
>NZ_AZRI01000002.1:0-19900 GCF_002895585.1 Petrotoga sp. 9T1HF07.CasAA.8.2
CAAGCAAGTTCTACCCCTAAGCCATTTCCACCAACTAGAAACTCAGTTACTAAAACTACCTTCCATACATTCCCTATCGAAACTTCAACCGCTGCAATTACAAACGGAACGATCGAAGCTAAGTATACATGCCTAAATATTTTATGCCTCGATACTTTGTACAAGCGCACCATCTCTAGTAATTTTCTATCGATGTTCTTAATCCCAGATGCTGTCGTAAAAACCGTGTTAGGTAAAATGGCCATGGTACTTATTAAAATAGGACCACGCCATCCAACACCCCATAGAAATACGACAAAAGCAAGCCAAGAAACTACTGGTATGGCTTGTATCATCATCAGCATAGGCCTAAAAATTTCGTATATCGTGTCGTTCATTCCCATTAAAAACCCCAAAATTATTCCGATAAAAGAAGACAGAAACAAAACAAACAAAGTTTTCCATACCGTGTTCCATAATGCCACATAAAACCTCAGTGTACTTAGCTGATTTATTAAATTGACTAAAACTTCATGAGGAAAAGGCAACACAAAAGAAGAACCTATGACAAAAGAAAAAAAGTACCATAGTAAAACGATCAACACAATTCCAAAAATAGTTTTCATCGATAATAAAATCCTTCTGTTGGTAAAGTAGGCAACCCTTCCGGATAAAGTTCATGCATCGTGATTAAAAAGTTGTCTACTTCTTCTTTACATTCCACAATAGGAATGTATTCAAAAACCAATCTATTCATCGCTTCTTTAAGTATTGGAACGGGGATAGTTAAATATTCGTTGGTTATTTTCAATGATTGATCTAAATTTGTATTAGCCCAATCAACGCTTTCAGAAAAAGCGCTTTCAACTTTTGAAACGATATCAGGTTCACTTTCCAAAATCTCTTTTTTAACAAAAAGTCCAGCTATGGGAAGACCATACTTTGAACCTGAGATTTTATTCCATTCATCTTGAAAGTCTAAAATTATTTCCCCTTCGGTCCCTGTTACAGCTAATGTAGCAAATGGTTCTGGTAAAGCGGCATATTCTACCTTACCTGCTTTGAACAGAGAAACTATCTCCTGTGGAGGAAGGTAGCTGAATTTTACATCTTTATCGGGAACTAATTCATTTCTCACCAAAAGATACCTCATCAAAATGTCGACGGTTTGACCTCGACCATGAGGAGAATAGACTTCATGACCTTTTAAACTTTTTACATCTTCAAAATCAACATTGCCACTTCCTACCAAATAAAATGCTTTCCACTCGTGAACGCCTAGCAATATTAACTCTAAACCTTGAGCATATAAATTAGCACCAACGGTTATAGGAAGCACGGCAAAGTCTGCTTGATTGGATACCAGTAACGCTACCGCTTCATTGGCATCCTTCCAAAGACTCACATTTATTTCTACCTCTTCTTCTATCGTATTCGCCATCAACCCTGTTACCGGAACAACGGTTGGACCTAAAGGATTAGTTATTGTAACAGAAAAAATCAAGAGTGTAAAGAAAAAAGAGACGATTAACAAAGTTAATTTTTTCATGGTTATTTTCCTCCTGCATCTCTCTAATTTAATAGCTTTAGAAACTCTAAACTTTGTATATAGACCTTTTTACCTCGCAGCCAGGAAGACCAACTTTAATCATTGTAACTCTTTTCCTTTTCATTGACAATAGTGAAGTCGGAAAAGGGACTCTGTTTTCTTTATTTTTGCCCATTGATAAATAATTAAGGGACAAAGGTCCGCATTAACTCCTTGCAAGATATGTTGTGTGCAACAATTCATGAGATTTCTCGCTTAATGGTTCTCCTAAAAATTCTTCGTATAAAATTTTGATAACAGGGTTTTCATGAGATTTTCTTATTGGCAGGGATCTGTCTACTTCGTATATCGCTTGCATCCTTTTTAGAAGTATTTCGCTGTTTGTTGGGATAGGTTGACCACCGCCACCAATGCATCCACCTGGACATGCCATGAATTCCACAAAGTGATACTCTTTTTCACCACTTTTGATCATTTCTAAAACCTTTCGGGCGTTCCCTAAACCATTCACGACAGCAACTTTTAAATTTATTCCATCAATTTCTACCGTTGCTTCTTTTATTCCTTCAATGCCTCTAACAGCTTCAAAGTCCAATTTTTCTAATTCCTTACCGGTTATTACTTCGTATGCAGTTCTCAAAGCGGCTTCCATAACACCACCCGTTGCCCCAAAAATTGCGCCGGCACCAGAAGAGATACCTAAGGGTTCATCGTACTCCTCCGGTGGAACGTTCAGCAAATCTATACCAGCAAGTTTAAACATTTTTGCCAGTTCACGGGTAGTTAATACGTAATCGACATCGCCCTTAATTTCTGGTCTAACCCGTTCAAATTTTTTGGCAGTACATGGCATGACAGAAACTACAATCATATCTTCTTTTGAGATTCCTAATTTGTTTGCATAATATGTCTTGGCAATAGCTCCAAACATCTGTTGAGGTGATTTACATGATGAGAGGTTATCAATAAATTCGGGATAATTATGTTCTAAGAATTTAACCCATCCTGGGCTACAAGACGTGAATAAAGGAAGCTTCCCATTATTTTTGAATCTTTCAATGAATTCATTCGCTTCTTCCATTATTGTTAAGTCAGCAGCAAAGTTAGTATCGAAGACTTTATCAAATCCTAACAATCTTAATCCTGCCACCATTTGTTTTGTGGCAATTTTCCCTGGTTCTGCATCGAATTCTTCGGCTATTGCAACTCTAACGGCAGGAGCTGTTTGCACGATTACATATTTACTTTCGTCAGAGAGAGCAGTCCAAACTTGGTCCATTTGATAAACTTCATGTAAGGCTCCTGTGGGGCATTCTAAGATACATTGTCCACAATTTGTACAATCTACGTTCCCCATACCTTTGTCCATGAAAGTTGTAACGTATGTATCTGGCCCTCTGTTTGCAATCGTTAATATGTTAACCGACTGGACCTCTGAGCATTTTCTGACGCAACGGTTACAAACGATACATTTTTGAGGTTCTCTCACAACTGAATAACTGCTTCTATCTTCCGGTAAACCATTAGATATTGGAGGGACCCTTATTTCAGTTACACCTATTTCTTCAGCAACCTCTTTTATCTCACAGCTGCCGGATTTTGAACAAGTAAGGCAATTTAAGTTGCAGTTTATCCCATGAGAAGCTATTATCAATTCAATGATAGTTTTTCTTGTTTTTCTTACTCTTTGAGAATGAGTAAAGATTTCCATACCATCGGTAATTTTTGTTACACAAGCTGGTTTCAAGGTTCTTTCACCTTTTATTTCAACTGAGCAAAGTCTGCAACTTCCAAAAGGTTCAAGTTTTTCAGAATAACAAAGTGTAGGTATTTTTATGTGAGCTTTCTTTGTGGCATCTAAAATACTAATTTCATGATCAAATTCATATTCTCTGTTATTTATCTTTACTTTCATATTTCCACCTTCTTTGTGTAAAATTTCTCAAATATGGAAAGAATAAGGTTTAAAGAAGACTCTCCAAATCCACAACGTGCTGCAGAGCTTACGGCGTACTGTATATCAGAGATTATTTCTATTTCCCTTGAAGTTGGATATCCTCTTTTATATATATCCGATACGATTTTGTTTATATTCTTGTTTCCTTCTCTACATGGGAAACACGTTCCACATGTTTCGTCTCGGAAAAAGTCAGAGACATTTTTCACGATTTCCAAATAATTTCTTTGTGAAGAAACTACGATCATTCCACCAGATCCGATGTTACTCCCCATTTTTTGAAGATTTTCATAGGTGTAAGGTACATCTAATTCCTCTTCAGTTAATGCTTCAGTGGAAATTCCTCCTGGGATAACAAAACCAATTTTTTCTCCTTTAACTCCTCCTGCCAATTCTTGTACGATATCTTTAACTGTTAATTTTCCAAATTCTACTTCGTAAACGCCCGGTTTGTTGACGTCACCACTGATAGAGACTAATTTTGTTCCTCTGCTTTTTTCTGTTCCTATTTCTGAATAAAGGTTGTTATCGTAACTCATTATTTCTGCTGCCGCGGCCAATGTTTCAACGTTATTGACAACGGTCGGTTTACCATACAATCCCTCAAAAACTGGTAAGGGAGGTTTTATACGAGATTTTCCTCTGTCTCCTTCAATGGAATTGATTAAAGATGTTTCGTCCCCACATACGTAGGCGCCTGCACCTCTCACCAACTTCAAATCAAACGAGAAATCTGAGTTTAGAATATTTTCTCCCAATATATTTTTTTCATAAAGTTTTTCGATCGCTTTCTTAATGATTTTTATTGCCTCTACATATTCACCTCTAATGTAAATATAACCATATTTTGATCCAGTGGCATAACCACTGATTATTATACCTTCCAAAACTTTAAAGGGAAGATTTTCCATCAAAAATCTATCTTTGAAAGTTCCAGGTTCTCCTTCGTCTGCATTACATATAATAAATTTGGTGTCATTTTTAATTGAAAACACTGTTTCCCATTTTATACCTGTAGGAAAACCGGCTCCGCCTCTTCCTCTTAAACCACTTTCTTTTATTTTATTGATAACTTGTTGGGGTTCCAACTTCAAAGCATTCTTCAAGCCTGGAAAGTCGTATTCTTCCAAACTTTTGCCCAAGTCTTTTTTTAGAAAGATTCTTTCCATTTATTTCCCTCCTATTCCAGTGAATCGAGTATTTGAATTGCTTTGGTAACGGTTAGATGAGTGTAATACGTATCGTTAACCATCATAACAGGTCCTTCATCGCAATGTCCTAAACATTCAGCTACTTCTAAGGTGAATTTTTTGTCTTTTGTGGTTTCATTCTCTTCCACTTTGAGATAATCTTTCAAGGCTCTAACTAAGTCTGCGGACTCGTTTAATCTACATGAGACACTGTCACAGACACGTACGATGTATTTTCCCGTTGGTTCAAGATGAAACATAGAATAAAAACTGATCACTCCGTACAAACGAGCTTTAGGGATGTCTCTTTTTTGCGCGATTCTCAAGATATCCTCTTCAGAGATGAATCCATACGTTTCTTGAATATCATGGAGTTCTTCCAAGAGTTCTTTTTCATAATACTTTTCCATTCCATCTCCTCCTTCTAGTTTTGAAATACAAAAACTTTGAGGCATTTATTAACAGAATCTGGATTGTTAATATTTTCACTAAATTGATCCATTTTTAACTTATTTATGTGAAAAAAACGCTAAAATAATATCAATATTATATACGCTGTTAAAAAAAGAATATGAGAAACCTAAGTCTCCATACCAATAGTTGCTTGAAAGCAATATTGTTAACGAAAAAACTAAATCTCAACCAAAGGAAACATATGAAAGTTTAAACATGGTAAAATTGAGAGAAGAAACACCCCAGAGGGGTTCAAGGAAATAAACATCCTTAAGAGGAGGAAGCCTGTCCTCGTGGATAAATTATACAACATTCAACTAACAAAAAGCAAATCAATTTCTAAGACATAAATACTATCTAACCATTACACTATTTCAACGACAATTAATTATGATCTAACACGACTTTACCTATGAACTTAGTACCGGTCCTGTGGAAACAATGAAGATTGAATGTTTGTATATGGGAATAAATCTCACCTCCAAAACTCTTAGTACTATTTAAACCATTACCTCTTGAAAATTACAGCCCTATCAATTTCAATATAGTTTCCATTTCTGGTTCTACTGGATTGACCTTTGGTATCACACTTATCGCGGTATCGGGATCCTTTAATCCATGTCCCGTGAGTACCGCAACAATTTTACTTCCTTTTTTTATCTTATCCAATTTGATCATTTTTTTAACGCCCGCTACCGAAGCTGCAGAAGCAGGTTCTGCAAACACACCTTCGAGTGATGCCAATTCTTTATACGTGTTCAATATCTCCTCGTCGGTGACAAAATTTATAAACCCTCCGGATTCTTTTGCGGCTTCTACCGCTTTCTCCCAATTGACAGGATTTCCTATTCTTATGGCGGTTGCTACAGTCTCTGGATTTTTTATGACCTGATTTTTTACGATAGCGGCTGAGCCTTCTGCTTCAAAACCGATCATCTTGGGTAACTTGTCTGTTTTGTGACCTTTAAAGTATTCTTTGAAACCTTTCCAATAAGCCGTGATGTTTCCTGCATTCCCCACTGGAATCGCCAATATATCAGGAGATTTACCACCTAATTGATCACATACCTCAAAAGCTGCACTTTTTTGACCTTCTATCCTGTATGGATTAAGTGAGTTCACAAGGGTTATAGGGTAATTATCGGCGATCTTTCTCGTAATCTCTAAGGCGACGTCAAAATTACCTTTTATCGGTATAACTATAGCTCCATGCATTAGAGCTTGCGATAATTTTCCTAAGGCGATCTTTCCTTCGGGAATTATGACCGCGGTTTTTAATCCCGCTCTACTTCCATAAGCTGCAGCAGAGGCAGAAGTGTTGCCGGTAGAAGCACAGATTATAGCTTTATCACCATTCTGAACGGCTTTGGTTACAGCTAACGTCATTCCCCTGTCTTTAAAAGACCCCGTAGGATTAGCACCATCATATTTTAGATAAAGCTCAATATCCAAAATATTACTTATTTTTTCTGCGAATATCAAAGGAGTGTTCCCTTCTTGCAAAGTAATTATCTCTGTTTTCTCATCGATGGGCATGTACTCTTTATAAGCATTTATTATACCGGGCCAAAAACTAAAATTTCTCATCGAAATCCTCCACCCTTATTATATTTTTTATTTCTATCACATCATCTATTTCTTTCAATGAAGCAATGGCTCTTTTCAAGTTTTTCTCTTTGATTGGATGCGTCTGTAAAAATATTGGTACAACAGGATTAAGTCTTTGCTTTTGAATTACAGAAGCGATGCTAACTTCGTTATCTCCAAAAGCTTTAGCTATTTTTGCAAAAACACCGGGTTTGTCATTCACTCTCAATCTTATATAGAAGGAGTTTTCAATCTCATCTATCTCAATTAACTTCAAGCCGTTTAACCTTCCGATACCGTATTCGTTTTCAATATGGTATTTAATACTCTTGGCAGCTTCCATAATATCTGCAACAACCGCACTCGCAGTTGGCATTTCTCCGGCACCTTGTCCGTAAATCATTATATCTCCAACGGCGTCTCCGTGAATCTGTACGACGTTGTATACACCGTTGATTTTTGAAAGAGGGCTATTTTTAGAAATAAAAGTCGGATGGACCCTTATATCCAATATCTTGTCTTCGTACCTTTTCCCAATAGCCAACAATTTGATGGTATACCCTAATTCTTCAGCTATTTCTATATCTTCCCTTTCTATCCTATCAATCCCCTCTACATAGATTGAATCAACATTTATAAAACTCCCAAAGGCTAGTGAAGATAAAATACTTATTTTATATGTACTATCCAAACCACTTACATCAAAATATGGATCACTCTCCGCATAACCTAGACTTTGCGCTTCTTTTAAAGCCTCTTCAAAATTAATAGATTTTTCTGTCATTTGAGTCAAAATGTAATTTGTGGTCCCGTTTAGAATTCCATAAATTCTTTCAATTTTATTTGCAATCATGGACTCTTTCAGAGTTTTAATTATAGGGATTCCTCCACCTACGCTTCCTTCATAATACACTTTGACATTATTGTTCTTTGCTAGTTGAAATATCTCTCTACCATACTTGGCTAATATTAACTTATTGGCTGTTACAACATTTTTATGACGGTTGATAGCTTCTTTAATGTAATCTAATGTCGGTGTTTCTCCACCAATTAACTCCACCACGATCTGAATTTCAGGATCTTCTACGATCTCTTTATAATCTACAGTAAGCAATGAAGCATCCACACCGTACTTTCTCATTTTGTCCTTTTCTTTCACCAAGACCTTTTTGATCTGAATTTCCTCACCTAGTTTTCTTTCTATATCTTCTTTCTTGGTTGTGAGAATATTGTACACCCCTCCTCCAACCGTACCGTACCCAAGAAGTCCGACTTTAATCATTGTAACTCCCTCCCTTTTCACTCATAATACCTAACCCCGGATGTTGATAGTTGAAAAAGTTATAAACTATTTTCTTGAGTTATAAAAGTGATTGTTTAAAACGTTTTTAATGGAATGAATTCAATAATAATTTGGTTTTTCAACAATTTTATCGACATACTTTTCAACTTTCAATGTTCAAAAGTTTTTTTCCACTAAGTTTGTCGATATCTTAGTCGAAAACAGAGTTGAAAATCAAAGTTATCAACATAAAATTCGATAAAATACTTTAAAAATTTTTTTGAACATTTAAGTTGATAACGAGGTTCAAAATTTTTGGCACTTTTGAACTTAAACAAAATCTCATTAACAAAGAAAAACAGAACTTTTGAACTATCAACATTACACTATCTTCACTACTATCACATAATTAAATATAATAACAACTTTATAAAAATTCAAACTGACTAACTTCAGATAAAGTTGGCATAGCACTCGCAGCCCCTTGTCTTGTAGCAACAATAGCAGCACATTTATTGGCAAAATCTGCATATTCAACAAGTTTTTCTAAAGAAATACTTTGAAGATCATCTTTAGAAAAATCTTTTAACTTATACAGAATACCTGCCATAAAAGAATCTCCACAACCTACCGTTTCAACAACTTTTACTTTATAACCTGGAACTTTTCTACTCACACCATCTTTATAAACCAAGGAACCCTCACTTCCTAAAGTTACAAACAAAATAGAACCTTCTTTGATAGAAAGTGTGCTAATAGCTTCTTCAACATCTTTTTTTTCAGTTATATAAAACAAATCATCATCGCTCATCTTCAATATATCAACCTTTTTAATTATACTCTTCACAAGATTGTCGTAACTTTCCCTATTTTTCAACAAAGACTTTCTAACGTTAGGATCAAAAGAGGTCAATAAACCTCGAGAGATAAAATTGTCAAACAATCTAATCAAAGTACTCGATGTAGGTTCATCTATAAGGGCTATAGAACCAAAGTGAAAGATATTAAATTTTTCATAATCCAAATTCTCTACATCTTTTAATTTTAACTGTGTATCCGCTGCATTATCTCGATAAAACTCATACTCAGCCTTTCCTTGGGCATCAACCGCTGCAAAAGCCAAACAAGTTTTCAACCCCTCAGCCGTAAAAGAATAGTCAGTATTCACTCCATTTTCTTTCAAGTATTCAAAAAGAAATTTACCAAATTGATCCTGGGCTATCTTCGTAAAAAAAGAAACATCTGCACCCAATTTTGCAAGTCCTACAGCTACATTAAAAGGAGATCCTCCTGGTCGTTTTTCAAAAAGCTCACTTTCTCCAAGACCTTTGTTTGGAGATTTCGATATAAAATCAAAGAGAATTTCACCAGCACAGAGAATAGCCATATATTGCCTCCTATTCACCAACTATTTTTTCGATCTTTAGATAAATATCTTCGCTAAGCTCCCAACTTCCCGCTTCAATATTTTCCAAAACATGTTTTTCATCTTTTGAACCAGCGATAACTGTCGATACTTGTTTGTGATGTGATAACCAATTTATTGCCATTTGAGACAAGGACCTTCCAATTTTATTGGCTAAAATCTTTAATTCCTCAACTTTTTCTACACTTTTGACAAAAAGCTCCCTATTTTTAAATATTTCATCCATAGCTCTAGGATCCTTCTTCGGTGGTTCATAATCCTTGGAAATCTTTCCTGTCAGCAACCCTTTGGCAAGAGGGCTGTAGGGAATCACCGTTAAATCATACTTATCAACGACTGGAAACAGCTCCTTTTCAACGTCTCTAACCAATAAGTTGTAATAATTTTGTGTGGAAACAATATCCACATACTTTATCAACGTTTCTATTTGTTGCGCACTAAAGTTAGACACACCGATGTATCTAGCTTTTTTGCTATCTAAAATCTGTTGTATCGCCTCTGCAGTTTCTTCTAATGGAGTGTTGGGATCGGGCCAATGAATTTGATATAGATCAACATAATCACATTTTAGTCTTTTCAGTGAATCATCTATTTCTTTCAATACTCTTTCTTTTTTTAAATTATTTCTAATTCTTCCCTTTTGGTCCCATTCTAATCCGCATTTAGTAGCGATGTAAAGATCTTCTCTCTTTTTTCCTTTCAAAAATTCACCAACTATTTCTTCCGATTGACCTCGACCATATGCAGGTGCAGTATCAAAAAAGTTAACTCCATTGTCGTAAGCTAAGTTCAATATCTTAACACCGTTTTCCTTTTCAATAGGTCCCCAATTTCCGCCTAATTCCCAGGCTCCGTATCCTACAACAGATACGCTCATATCTGTCTTTCCAAACTTTTTGAACCTCACGAAAACCACTCCTTTTCTAATTTGATTTTTAAATCAAAAAAATTCCAGATATTCCTTGTTATTATTATAACATATAGAAAAATTTGTTAGTTTGATAATTAGTTTCACAGATATGGTAAAATTGATTATAAAATAAAAAAATCAAAGGGAGTTCATATAATTTGAAATCCAAAAAGATTATAGTTACTTTAATTTTTATGAGCGCATCTATTTTTGCTTTTTCAGAAAAACTTAATATCATTTTAGGCGAATATTACCCAGATTCATACGATGCACTCAGAAGTGAAAGACCATATAAAAAATCTTTTTCTCACGAAGAAAGCGTCAACTACCCACCGTCTAAAGACGGGGGCTTGTGATGAATAAGCCTTAGTTAACTACCCTCAGCCGAATAAAGAAACAGGCTCACGCCCTTAGAGGAAACGGGCTTCCGCCTCTTAAGGAAGATCATCGAGCTACGTTATATAGGTCATAACACCTTCGGATGTCTCTCCTAGTCCGTCGCTCTGTTGTTTAGCTTTAAACAATCCTGAGGGGTAGGGATAGTGAGCTAAACGTAAAAAGCCTATATAACATTGGGGAAGGAGAATAACTCCGTTAAGGAGGCACACTTTATGTTAGTGTACGTTTTAAACAAACATGGGAAACCTCTTATGCCTTGTAAACCTTCAAAGGCAAGAAAGCTACTTAAAGAGGGAAAAGCCAAGGTTGTTAGAAAAGAACCTTTTACCATTCAACTGCTCTATGGTAGTAGCGGTTATAAACAACCTATTACTTTGGGAGTAGATGCAGGAAGTAAAACTGTAGGATTGTCTGCTACTACTGAAAATAAGGAACTTTTTGCAGCAGAAGTTGAAATAAGGGACGATATACCTAAACTTATATCTCAAAAACGACAGTATCGTAAAGGTAGACGTTTCAGAAAAACAAGATATAGAAAACCACGTTTTTTAAATCGTGTTCACAGTAAGAACAAAGGATGGCTTGCACCATCGGTAGAACATAAAATAAAATCGCACATTAAATTGATTGATCTAGTTCATAGCATACTTCCTATTACAAAAATTGTAGTAGAAGTTGCAAATTTCGATATACAAAAGATTAAGAATCCTTATATTGAAGGCAAACAATACCAACAAGGTGAACAATTAGATTTTTGGAATGTAAGGGAATATGTTCTACGGAGAGATAACTATACATGTCAACACTGCAAAGGCAAAACCAAAGATAAAAGACTCAATGTTCACCACATCGAAAGTAGACAAATAGGTGGAAATGCACCCAATAATTTAATTACATTGTGCGAAACATGCCATAAGGATTACCACGATGGAAAGATTAAATTGAATTTTAAAAGAGGACAAAAGTTTAAAGATGCTACATTTATGGGTATTATGAGATGGACTTTATACAATAGATTAAAAACACTATACCCTAACATTCATCTAACTTATGGATATATCACTAAAAATACAAGAATACAAAATGGTTTACCTAAAACACATAGAATAGACGCTTTATGTATTAGTGGTCATCCTCAAGCAAAACAATTAGAGCATTATTATCACATTAAAGAAGTTAGACGACACAATAGACAAATACACAAAGCTAAAATTCTAAAGGGAGGAATAAGAAAACTTAACCAAGCACCTTATCTAGTACATGGTTTTAGATTGTTTGATAAAATAAGATACAACGGTATCGAATGTTTCATATTTGGAAGACGTTCAACTGGATATTTTGATATAAGAAAAGTTGATGGCACAGTAATTCATAGAAGTGCAAAAAGCAAAGATTTAATCCTGGTAAATAAAGCTAAAACTTTACTATGGGAAAGGAGAGAAAACTCTGCATTCCTCTCACCGCTTCCTTATCTGCCGTAAGGCTGTGTGGCGGAAGCCCGTTTTCTGGTGAGTCTCCTGCAAATATTTTTCATGAAAATATTATTAGAAGGAGACAACCGAACTTCTCCAGAGCAATTCGACCCTGAAGTATTAAAAGTGTTTGTCAAGATCGCAGAAAAGTTTAAAAATATGTATTAAAATAATTACACAAACGTTAAAGAAGCAGCAAAAACGAGCATTTTGGAGAAAAAACGAGAAAAAACGAGATTTAGCCTTCTAATCGAAAATAATCTCCGATAATCGTCTTTAATCACCCATAATCGTCTTTTTTGACTCTTGATACTTTTACCAATATGTGTTATGATACATATGAAAATTAGCACTCTTAATATTTGATTGCTAAAAAACAAAAATAAAAAATTGAAATAAAATAATTAAAATAAAAAAGGGGGTATCATCACATGACAGTGAAACCATTAGGAAACAGGCTACTCATTAAACCCATTACTGAAGAAAGAAAAACTGAAGGTGGTATAGTACTACCAGATTCAGCAAAAGAAAAACCTCAAAAGGCAGAAGTTAAAGAAGTTGGGAAACTAGATGAAGATTATGATTTAAAAGTGGGAGACAAGGTAATCTTTTCTAAATATGCAGGAACTGAAATCAAGATAGATGATGAGGATTATATCATCATTGATGTGGAAGACGTACTAGCAAAAGTAGAAGACTAAAAAACAGGAGGTGTTGAGATAAGATGGCAAAAATGTTGAAATTTAATGAAGATGCAAGAAGAGCTTTAGAAAGAGGCGTTAATACAGTTGCAGATGCTGTTAAAATAACTTTGGGACCTAAAGGAAGAAACGTAGTTTTAGAAAAGAGTTGGGGATCTCCAACTATCACAAATGATGGTGTTTCCATTGCTAAAGAAATTGAATTGAAAGATAAATTTGAAGCACTTGGAGCAGAGTTAGTTAAAGAAGTAGCTTCCAAAACAAATGACGTTGCGGGAGATGGAACAACTACCGCTACAGTTTTAGCCCAAGCTATGATTCAAGAGGGATTGAAAAATGTTGCAGCCGGTGCTAATCCAATATTGATGAGAAACGGTATCGCTAAGGCTACAGACAAAGCTGTAGAACAGATAAGGAATGCCAGCAGAAAGTTATCGAGCAAAGAAGACATAGCCCACGTTGCTTCTATATCTGCTAATAACGAAGAAATTGGAAATATTATTGCAGAAGCTATGGACAAAGTCGGAGAGGATGGAGTTATAACCGTCGAAGACTCTAAAACTCTTGAAACTTATGTAGAATTCACAGAAGGAATGCAATTCGATAGAGGATACATCTCTCCATATTTTGTAACAAATACAGAAAAAATGGAAGCAGAAATGAAAGAACCTTATATATTAATTACAGATAGAAAGATTTCAGCTGTAAAATCAATAGTTCCAATTTTAGAAAAAGTTGCTCAAGCTGGGAAACCGTTGGTAATAATTGCTGAAGATGTGGAAGGGGAAGCCCTTTCTACCTTGGTTCTCAACAAGCTAAGAGGAACATTGGAATCAGTAGCTGTTAAAGCTCCTGGTTTTGGAGACAGAAGGAAAGAAATGCTAAGAGATATTGCAATTTTAACCGGTGGTACTGTAATATCCGAAGAAATTGGTCTCACCTTAGAAGATATTTCCATTAATGATCTTGGTCAAGCTGATTTGGTAAGAGTCGCAAAAGAAGATACTATCATTGTTGGAGGAAAAGGTGAACCTACAGCAATAAAAGAAAGAATAGCACAGATAAAAGCTCAAATTGAAAATACAAGTTCTGATTACGAGAAAGAGACATTACAAGAGAGATTAGCAAAATTATCTGGTGGAGTTGCAGTAATTAAAGCTGGAGCGGCTACAGAAACTGAGTTGAAGGAAAAGAAGCATAGAATAGAAGATGCTTTATCTGCAACAAGAGCAGCTGTAGAAGAAGGGATCGTTGCAGGTGGAGGAGTAACGTTACTCAGAGCAAAGAAAGCTGTTGAGGAATTCGCAAACACATTATCAGGAGATGAGAAAATAGGCGCACAATTAGTAGCAAAATCTTTAGACGCTCCTGTAAAACAGATAATCAGAAATGCCGGTTTAGAACCTGCTATAATTATTGAAAAAATAATTGAAAAAGATGATTCAAAATATGGATATGATGTTTTGAAAGAAAGATATGTAAATATGTTTGAATCTGGAATAATTGATCCAACTAAGGTTACAAGAAGTGCACTTCAAAATGCTGCATCGATTGCTTCCATGCTTCTAACAACGGAAGTTTTGGTAGCGGAAGAACCAAAAGAAGAAAAAGGTCCAGAAATGCCAGCAACACCAGATATGTACTAAATTTAGACAGTAATAAAAACAAGCGTGCCATTGAATATGGCACGTTTTTTTATGGTATAATAAAATAGTATGTTTCACTAACAAAAAACGAGGTGAAAAATTTGGCTGTAGTTTCCATATTATCAGGTTTGATTAGTATGGTGATATCTATAAAATTGATAAAAAAAGTCCATTGGGCTATTCTTGTTGCAACAATTGTAACTGCGCTAGTTTCTTTGAATTTGAATTATATTGGTAGTAGTTTCCTAGAAACTATTACACAAAGCGATTTTTACGAAGTGATAGTTGTTATCTTTGGAATATATCTACTATCAGATACTATGAAGGCAAGTGGAAACTCACAAAAATTCGCCAAAAACATAAGAACATTATTCAATTCAAGGCAGGCTGTCGGATTGATGCCTATGTTACTGGGGTTACTCCCCATGCCAGGAGGGGCAATGTTCACTGCACCAATGGTTAAAGATATAGCCGAAGAAAGCAATATTAATAGGGTCGAAGCTACGGCAATGAACTATTGGTTCAGGCATAGTATGGAGTTCTTTTGGATACTGTATCCTGCTTTAATTTTAGAAAGCGCTCTTACGGGGATAAGTTTAACAAAATTATTGTTAATACAACTTCCTATAGGATTATTTGCAATTATCGGAGGTTGGATATACTTCAAAAACGGTAAAATCAGTTTAAAAAAAGACAAAAAATTATGGAAAGAACTTTTTGAATCGATTCTTCCCATATTAATTATAATCATCGGGGTAATTGCTTCTTTACCTGGTTGGCTTGTTGTTTTAGCGGTATCTTTAATATATACCTTTTATCATAAAAACTACAAAGATCTTCTAAATATAAGATGGGAAACGGTGTTGTTGCTATTGTTCGTTTTTTGGTACAAAAATTTTGTAACTGTGTCAAATTTATCCAACGATTTTGTAGAAAATCTAACTACTTGGGGAGTAAGTCCATGGTGGATAATAATGATCTCTCCGATTATTATAGGATTGATAACTGGAATAACTCAAGCAGGTTTTGCGGTTACAATGCCGATAGCTTTGTCGTTCGTTGAAGCGGGAGTTATTTCTTTGGTACCGGTTGCAATTACCACATATTTTTTCTCTGTATTGGGGGTTCTTCTATCACCTGTACATCTCTGTCTTTTACTTACATCAAAATATTTTGAAGTCGATATGTTTAGTGTTATAAAAAAAATAATAATTCCCATTTTTTGTGCTATAATGGGTTATATTGTAGTAATGCTATTTTTCATCTTCTAATCAAAGGGTGGAGGAATTCACATGAGAAAACGTTTTATACTTTTCTTAATAGTGATTCTTGTTTTTTCAAGCATAATTACCGCTGAAGATACTGTAACTAAACAGAGTACCCCCACGTCTAAGTTCACTCTCAATTTAGATGATTTAAGCAGAAACCTAGTTCAGCATAATACTAATTCTTATTTAGATATAATTTCCAATTTTTTAACTACATATGATTATTACTTTCTTGTTGCAACACCAGTGGTGGGATACACAGTTGGTTATCTTACAAACGATTACAGGCTAAAAAAAGTATCTGAAGATGCTATTATATCTTCCGTTATTAGTGGAGGAATAACCTTGCTAACAAAAATTGTCGTTGGTAGAGAAAGGCCATATGCTGAAGATGGTTCATTTTCATTTAAGCCATTCGCTCCCCTCACTCAAGGGGCGACTTATACTTCTTTTCCTTCAGGACATTCTGCCATTGCCTGGTCTGTATACACCCCATATGCGAAAGAGTACACTTGGTGGATTTATATTATACCAACAAGTATATCGCTTTCTCGCATCTATGAAGATGTGCATTGGCTCTCAGACGTAGTAGCTGGTTCTTTCCTGGGGTATTATACGGCATCTTACGTCTATTATTTTTAAATTAATTATTTTTGCTTTTTAGATAATCCTGATACTTCTTCCAATCATTCAAAAATCTTTCAAGACCTATATCCGTCATGGGATGTTTGAACATTTTCTCAAGCACTTCAAAGGGCATAGTAACAACATCTGCTCCAATCAAACCTGCTTCTAAAACATGCTGAGGATGTCTAACACTAGCCACGATAATTTTAGTTTCATATCCGTAATTGCTGAAGATAACTTCAATTTCTTCTACTATATCCATTCCAGTGTTTCCTATGTCATCCATTCTACCGATGAAAGGACTCACGTATGTAGCTCCTGCCTTGGCTGCAAGAAGAGCTTGTAAAGGGCTAAAAACTAAAGTCGCGTTGGTCTTTATACCTTCTTTGGATAAAGTTTTTATCGCTTTTATTCCATCGGGAATCAAAGGTATTTTAACAACCACAAATTCACTTAAATTTGCTATTTCTCTGGCTTCTTTTACCATTCCTTCGTAATCTGTGGATACCACTTCGGCACTTACTGGCCCTTCTACAGTTTCACAAATTTCCTTGATTCTTTCTTCAAATACTGCATTCTCTTTTGAAACCAACGTTGGATTCGTTGTCACACCGTCAACTATTCCCCAAGCTACACCTTTTCTAATTTCCTCTATATTTGCGGTGTCTAAAAAGATCTCCATTTCTAAATTCCCTCCCTACTATGATTTTTGTCATAACAATTATAGCATAATCAAGTCTTCAATTTCCTTAAGATTATTTTATCCCCATTTTTAACGAATAAACCTTCTTTTTGCATCTGCGAAAATGCCCTCGATAAAGAAGGCCTTGTTACACCGAATAAGTTGGCTAACTCTTCTAAAGTTAGAGGTATAGTTAACTCGTTGGATTTATTTTGCTGATTGTAAAGGTTTAAAAGATACATTGTGATTTTTTCTCTTATTGTATGAAAAGCGTTTACCCGTAATTTTGCAGTTACGAACTGAAACTTTTCGCCTATATCTTCAAGAAATGAAAGTAAAAGAACATTGTTACTTTGAAATAATCTTATTAAATCTTCTTTTTCAATATAAAGTATAGCAACATCTTTAACCGCTAAAACATCGACAGGTAGGAAATTATCTTTTGAAAATAACAAGGCAGAAGCTAAAATATCCGGAGATTTCATCCTTTCTACTTCTAAAATTTTCCCATTAAAATCAACCATTTCTGTGATAACTTCTCCTTCGATTAAGATCATTAATTTTTCAACTTTTTCCCCAGAAGTATAGATAAGGGAACCTTTTGAAAATTTTTTAATTGAATAGCGAACATTACCAAAAATTTTCATCAATTCAGCTTTTGAAAAATTTTTAAATATCTTTAATTTACCTATCTTATCAATGTAGCTATCCATGATTCAATCACCTCAAAATTTAAAAAACAAAGTGCGTAACATTTGTTACTGACAAAATTACTCCGATTTAATTATACTTAAAATGAAAGGAAATTCAAAGTTTCTTCAATAAAGAAAGGTTTCAGTGGTAAAAAAATAAAATTTCAGATAGGAGGAAAGAAAAGATGGAGATGTTTTGTTATCAATGTCAGGAAACCTTAAGAAATGAGGCTTGTGTTGCTCAAGGTGTATGTGGAAAAAGTCCGGAAACTGCAAACTTGCAGGATCTATTGATTTACGTACTAAAAGGGATTTCCTATTGGGCTAATAAAGCAAGGGAATTGAACGTAGAAGATGAAAGTGTTGACCTTTTTGTTGCAGAAGGCTTGTTTGTAACAATAACGAATGTTAACTTTGATGAAGGAAGAATAGTTGAATACATTGATGAAGCAGTAGATAAAAGAAGAATCATAGAAAATAAATTCAAAGAAGTTTATGAAAAAAAATACAACGAAAAATTTCAGGAAAAAGTACCTGATGCCGCAGTATGGAATCCGAAAGATAACAATGAAGACGAATACTTAAATAAAGCCGTTGAAGTAGGTGTTTTATCGGAATCAGACGAGGATATAAGATCGCTTAAGAATTTTCTTGTAATTGGTTTAAAGGGAGTGGCTGCCTACACCGATCATGCCTATATCTTAAAACACTCCAACGACGATATACTTGCATTCATAGAAAAGGCTTTGGCAGAAACCTTACGTGAAGATATCACCGTTGATGAATTAATGAATTTAGTGCTGAAAATAGGCGAATATGGGGTAAACGCCATGGCTTTACTAGATGAGGCAAATACTTCTACCTTTGGAAATCCTGAAATAACCCAAGTTTACACAGGAACATACGAAACACCCGCTATTCTTGTCAGTGGCCATGATCTTTTAGATCTGTATGAAATTTTAGAACAAACTAAAGGTAAAGGAATCAAAGTATATACACATGGAGAAATGCTACCAGCAAACGCCTATCCAGGATTAAAAAAGTACGAACATTTAGCAGGAAATTTTGGAGGTTCTTGGTGGAAACAACAACAAGAGTTTGAAGATTTTGGTGGAGCTGTAGTAATGACAACGAATTGTATTCAAAAGCCAAGAAATTCCTACAAAGACAGAATTTTCACAACCGGACTTGTGGGATGGCCAGATGTTCAACATATACCAAATAGAAAAAAGGACGGTCAAAAGGATTTTACTCCCGTAATACAAAAAGCACTCGAAATTGGCCCCATCAAAAAAAGAGAGGGAAAAGCTATAACTATTGGATTTGCTCATGAACAGACAGCTCAAGTTGCTGATAAAATTGTCGAGGCAGTAAAATCTGGTAAAATAACCAAATTTTACGTCATGGGTGGTTGTGATGGAAGAAACAAAGATCGTGAATATTACACTAATTTTGCCAAAGATCTCCCAAAAAGTGCCGTTATTTTAACCGCAGGTTGTGCCAAGTACAGGTACAATATGCTAGATTTGGGGGATATTGATGGAATACCAAGGGTTATAGATGCAGGGCAATGTAATGATTCTTATTCTTTAGTTTTAACGGCCTTAAAATTGAAAGAAGCATTCGATTTAAAGGATATAAACGAGCTACCCATTGAATACAACATAGCTTGGTACGAGCAGAAAGCTGTAACTGTTTTGTTATCATTGTTGTATATGGGAGTGAAGGGAATAAGATTAGGTCCAACACTACCTGCCTTTCTATCACCAAACGTTTTGGAGACGGTCGCAAAAACTTTTGATATAAAAACTATATAAATAATTTTATACGTATAAAAGGCGTCCAATCTTTGGCGCCTTTCTTTTTTTTTTAGTGGTTACAATTATAATTACTGATACAAATACACGTGTTAGATCATAATTAAGTGTCATCGAAATAGGGTATTGGTTAGATAGTATTTATGTCTTTGAACTTGATTTGCTTTTTGTTAGTTGAATGTTGTATAATTTATCCACAAGAATATTTATTTCTTCTCTTAATTTTACCATGTTTAAGGTTTCGTATGTTTTCTTTAGTTGAG
>NZ_AZRI01000003.1:0-2040 GCF_002895585.1 Petrotoga sp. 9T1HF07.CasAA.8.2
TGGTATCAATCAAAAAGAAGGTTTTTTGAAATTAGTGCCACTAAGAGGTAGTATGCAGGCAGACTTTGGTGAAGTTTACGTGATACAAGATAAGATGCCAAGAAAGATACACGTATTCTGTGCAAAGTTATGCTACAGCAAGGTGGAGTTTGTTAAAGCTTATCCAGGAGAGTCTACAGAGTTTTTCTTTGACGGATTAACATCAGCGTTTGATTTCTTTGGTGGAGTTCCAAGAAAGATAATCTTTGACAATTTAAAACCTGCAGTGAAAGAAGTACTAACAGGAAGAGAAAGGATACTACAAGAAGAGTTTGTCAAATTCCAATCCTTCTACTGTTTTGAATCTGAATTTTGTGGTCCAGCTAAAGGCAATGAAAAAGGGATGGTAGAAAACCTTGTTAAATACGTTGAAAATAACTACTTCTTACCGAGGGTTGAGTTCAAAAGTTTTGATATACTCAATTTGGAATTAAAGGAAAAATGTCATCAAAGGCTCAAAAAAGGAAGGTATGAAGGAGAAAGTTGGGGAAAGAGAATCCTTGATGAAGATTTTCTTCCTCTCAAAGAAAGATACGTATATGCAAGGATAAAGGAAGCAAAGGTAGACACATATCAACTTATTCATTTGGAAAAGAACAGATACTCTGTACCAACAAATTACATTGGTAAAAAGGTTGAAGTTCACATCTACCCATTCAAGGTAAAGGTAATCTACAAAGGAAAAGTTATAGCAGAACACGAAAGGATGTTTGGAAAAAACAAAGAGAGCTTAAACCCATACCATTTCCTACCTTTACTAAGAAAAAAGGCAAGGGCGTACGAACAAGCTAAGGTCATCCAAGATTGGGGATTACCTCAGATATATGAAAAGTACCATAAGATGCTGCAAGCTCATCTTAGCTCTGATTCAAAAGGAACAAGGGAGTTCATAGACATACTAAAATTAACCCAACAATACACCGTTGAAGTTATTGCAAAGGTACTAAATGAATTGGATGAAAAAAACCGCTACAGCTATCAAGACGTGTTGAGCGTACTAAGGTATCAAACGCAACACAAACCCAAAACAGAATTGTTATCAAAAGAAAAGCTAGAAACCCTTGATTTAGACAAACACACCACCACTTACATGTCTCTAAATACTTACAATGAACTACTTCGAAAAGTGGGGTGTGAAAATGAAAGATGAACTAAGAGAACAGCTGAAATATTGTCGGCTATCTGGTATATTAGAACGGTATGAGGATACACTAAAAGAGGCAAAAAGAAACGAATGGGACAACGAAAGATTTTTTGAAACGTTGATTCAATGTGAAGTCCTATCAAGGGGGAACAATAGATTTCAAAGGTTGTTACGCCAAGCGAAGTTCCCTAATCTAAAGACGATAGACCAATTTGATTTCAGTCAAGCGCCTTACCTATCAAAGAAGGAAATACTGGAACTCAGTGAATGTAAGTTCATCGAAGAAAAGACAAATCTTTTGTTCTTAGGATCACCAGGTGCAGGAAAAACGCACATAAGTATAGCGATAGGGATACAAGCATGTAAGAAAGGGGAAACAGTAAGTTTTTTCACAGCAGCCAATCTTGGGAACCTCTTAGTTGAAATGCAGGAAGAACGACAACTAACAAAATTCCAAAAAAAGTTGAGCAAAGTAGATTTACTGATAATTGATGAACTAGGATACGTGCAGTTATCCGACCAAGTTACACAACTCATGTTCCAAATATTCTCTGAAAGGTATGAAAAAGGATCTATCTTAGTAAACAGCAATCTTGAATTTGCAGAATGGGCTAAAATATTTCACGATGAAAGGATGACAGCAGCGATTATCGACAGGTTAATCCACAACAGTAAGATAGTACTATTCAACGGAGAAAGCTACCGTTACAGGAACCAAAGACGAGAAATTCAGCAAAACTGATAAATATTCGATTTTTCTCTTTTCATATGAAAAGAGAAAGAAAAGAAGTTCTTCTTTCCATATGGTACATAATTAGATTAGCAGGGTGGTACAGTATTCGGTTAGCCATAGCAAT
>NZ_AZRI01000004.1:0-156897 GCF_002895585.1 Petrotoga sp. 9T1HF07.CasAA.8.2
TCTGTTAGCGCCCCTTCGCCCCGCTCCCCACCCATAAGGAAGGAAGAAGAAGGGGTTCCCCCTTCATCTATAAGGATAGAGGAGGAAGCGTTTTCTTCATCCATAAGGAAGGAAGAAGAAGTTCCATATTCACCCAAAAGAGGTGAAGAAGAAGTTCCCTCTTCATCCAAAAAGAGGGAGGAGGGAGCCTCCTCTCCATCGATAATTATTTCTACATTATCATAGTCAAAATTTGTTTTTATCGTTAACGGGATATTTGGGGAAATTTTTGTTGGAATTTCGATTTCAAAATTAATGTTTGACTTACCATCATATTGACAGCCAAAGAGTAATGTTATTAACATCGAGAATAATACAATCTCAGAAACTAGCTTCAAGACTATTCCACCTCATAGAAAAGTTCAAGTAAAGGTGAATCGTTGGGTATTAATAATACGCTGTTGTTGAATGAGTCTTTGTAAATGTCTGTTATTTTTTGTAGTTCGAAGAAATCTTGATCCAAGGAATAAGCTTCTGAGTAAATGTTTATTGCGCTTGCCTCACCTGTTCCTCTTATGATATCAGCTTCTCTTTGGGCATCTGATCTGATTCTACTTGCTTCTCTATCTGCTTCGGCTTTCATTCTTTGGGCTTCTTTTTCTCCTTCAGCCCTTAATTGAGCAGCCATAGCATACCTTTCACTTTTCATTCTTTCGTATACAGCTTCGGTGTTCTCCTGAGGTAGGTCGGTTCTTTTGAGTCTTACATCCACAACATTTATTCCAAAATCTTCAAGTGATGCTTCACTGCGATTTTTTATTTCTTCCAGGATAGTTTGTCTTTGGAGTGAAAGGACCTCAGGGAATGTGTAATTTCCTATAACATCTCTTGCATGCGAATAAACGATGTCATCGATTCTTGTCATTGCAACTTCTACGGTCCTGAGTGTTTCAATGAACTTTTGAGGATCTTCTATCCTCCATATTGCATATGTATCGGCTAAAATAGTTCTTCTGTCGGAAGTTATTACCCTTTCTACGGGTATGTCATAGATCATGATCCTTTTCTCGAGTTTAACTACGTTGTCTATAAAGGGAGTTTTTACATAAATTCCTGGTTCCGTTTTTATGCTTATAATATTTCCAAATCTAAGTACTATTGCCTGTTGAGTTTGATCAACGATGTAGAAAGCCGTAAAACTAAATAGAATTACAAAAAAAGCTACGATTATAACTACTGCCCATAACGTCGTATTTTTCATTGCGCATCACCACCGATAATTTCGCTTAGATCCAAAAAGTTCAAGGTGTTTCCTTGTTCAGATACTACTTGTATCTTTGAATTTTTGATCATTTGTTGTACAGAGTCTAATATTAATCTTTTTCTTGTAATATCTTCAGAGTTTTGGTATTCTTCCAGTAAAGCTTTGAATCTTTCTGCTTCTCCTGTTGCCTTCGCAACTTGTTCATAGGCGTAAGCTTGCGCATCGTTTAAGATTCTTTGAGCTTCTCCTTCAGCTCTTGGAATAATGTCGTTGCCGTACCTTTGTGCTTCGTTTATTGCTGTTTGTTGGTCTTGACGTGCGTTGTTCACATCATCGAAAGCAGGGACCACAGGTTCTGGTGGTGTTACTGCTTGGAGATAAACATTTTGTATTATAATACCAGAGTTGTAACTGTCCAGTATGGACTGAACTCTTTCAGCTGTTTCCATGGCAATTTGATCTCTCTCTGTAGTCAAGACGTTTTCTAAATTCGACAGAGCTACACGTTCCCTAAGTACGCTTTCAGAAGTCGATTTAACTAAGTCGTACCCCTGAATTACATTGAAGGCATACGCCACAGGATCGTTTACCCTATACTGAACTACTGCTTCAATACTAATTATATTTTGATCGCCAGTGATCATTTCTGCTTCATCAGTGTATGAGCTGTATGAGGGGGTTCTTCCTGTGCTGGTAGTTCTAAAACCTAGTTCAACCTTATTTATTGTTCTTACATCAACTATAACATGAGATTGAATAGGATAGGGAAGATGAATGTGTAAACCTGGTCCTGCGGTGGATTTGTATTCACCGAACGTTTTGACTAACGCTACTTCAGAAGGTCCTACCTGATAAACACCGGTTAAAAGGTAAATACCAATCGCTATGATAACGGCAATAATGATTATATTGCGCCATCTATGACCTTCATGATTGTTACCTTCGTCGTTAAATTCTTCGTTGGGATTGAAGATCTCATATTCAGCCAAAATTACTCACCTCTTTTAAAAGTATGGGATACTATGTGTTAGCGCCCTACCCCCGCAGCCCACCCTTCTGAGGAAGGACCTGCGGTCCTTAAATCAGCTGGGGGGAGGGCTTCGCCCTGTGACCCATTTGAAACTAAATTTTTTTGTAAATTAATTATTTGCGTAGTTCTTTTGTAAGCTTTGCTTGGTCTTTATTAGCGCCCTACCCCCGCAGCCCACCCATTAAGGAAAGGGATTTTCCCCCTTTCACCCCGCAGTCCGCCCTTCTGAGGAAGGACCTGCGGTCCTTAAACCAGCTGGAGGGGAGGGCTTCGCCCTGTGACCCCCAAACCCTAATTTTGCTTAATAAAAGCTTTTTTGCATAGAACAGCAAAAGGACTTAAAATTAATTATAACATAAAAGTCGCATATGTTTGCAGATTTTTTACTATAATCTATTTAAATTTCAAAAATACATTTGAGGTTATAGAGTGTTATAATAAATATAACACAAGGTCACAGGGCAAAGCCACCAACTTCTTTCCTTATGGGCGGGCTGCGGGGCGAAGGGGCGCTAAATCATTATCACTTTTGGAGGCAAAATATGGCTGATAAAAACAAATATCGAATCCTCGTTACTGGGGGTGCGGGTTTTATAGGTTCAAACTTAGTTGATAGATTGATGAAAGAAGGCAACTCGGTAGTTGTTATCGATAATCTTTCCACAGGAAATGTAGAATTTCTGTCACCTATGGCTCTTTTTTACCAACAAGATATTAGAGATTATAATGTTTTGGAGAAAATATTTGAAACCCATAAGTTCGATTATGTTTTTCATTTAGCGGCACAGATTTCTGTTCCCGATTCTGTTAAAGATCCAAACTGGGACGCCGAAATCAATGTGATGGGTACTTTGAATTTGTTGAAATTAGCTGTTAAGTATGGGATTAAAAAGTTCGTATTTTCTTCTACAGGAGGAGCTATTTACGGTGATAACGCGCCTATTCCCACATCAGAGGATTACTGTCCTCATCCTATTAGCCCATATGCTATTTCAAAGTTTGCTTGCGAAAAATACATCGAGTTTTATTCACGCCAACACGATCTGAATTACACCATATTGAGATATGCCAACGTATATGGTCCTAAACAAACCCCAAAAGGAGAAGCCGGGGTAGTGGCAATCTTTACTCAAAATATGCTTGAGAAAAAAGAAATAGTTATTTACGGTGATGGAGAACAGGTACGAGATTTTGTACATGTTTTTGATGTCGTTGAAGCCAACTTTTTATCAATGAATAAAGGGGATAAAGAGACGATAAATATCTCAACTAACAAGAAAACCACTATAAACGAGCTTTTTGAAGTGATGAAAAGAAAAACGGGATATGAAAATGACCCGGTTTATAAGCCAGAAAGAGACGGTGATGTGAAGATAAGTTTGCTTTCGAATGCGAAGGCAAAAAGTATTTTAGGATGGGAGCCTAAATACGATTTAGAAAAAGGGGTGGAAAACACTATTGAGTGGTACACAACCTCTTTATGAGATAATTAGACCTAAAAAGGTTGACGAGGTGCTGGGTAATGAAAAGTTGAAAGAAATACTTAAAACCTGGATAAAGAATAAAAAGGTTAGATCTTTCATTATATATGGTGAACCTGGTAGCGGTAAGTCTACTATTGTGAGGGCTTTAATAAACGAGATAAAAGATTATTACGATGTTTTTTCTATTTCAGGGGCAATAGAGGGAAAGAAAAAAATAAAGGATATAATAGAGCAAAAAAATAATCTTTTTACAAAACCCAAATTATTATTTGTCGATGAAATACATAGATTGAATAAAGCCGAACAAGATACTTTACTTTTAAGTGTTGAAACAGGAGAGTTAACTCTCATAGGGGCGACAACAGAAAATCCAGCTATTAGTGTCAATCCAGCTTTATTATCGAGGGTATTGGTTTTTAAAACTAAAGAATTAACTGCCGAAGATTATGAAAATTTATTCCAACAAATAGAAGATTATTACAAAGATTTAAAAATTACAAAAGAGGCACGCAAAGCACTGATAGAATATGCTGGAAATGATATCCGAAGGATAATGAATTTAATAGAAACAGCAAATGAAGCTGGGATCAATTCAATTGATTTAGAATTTCTTAAAGATTTCACCGGGTATCGACTAACTTACGATAAAAACGCAAAATACAGCTTAATTTCTGCATATATAAAAAGTATGAGGGGTAGCGATGTGGATGCTGCGTTGTTGTACCTTGCTTATATGCTTGAAAGCGGTGAGGATCCTATGTATATAGCAAGAAGGATGGTTATTTTATCTGCCGAAGATGTTGGTTTGGCTGATCCTAACGCCTTAAATATAGCTGTATCAGCTATGATAGCTACTGAACATGTTGGCTATCCTGAATGTTATCTTCCATTATCTGAAGCTACAATTTATCTGTGTTCATCACCAAAATCTAATTCAGCATACATTGCCTACGCTAAAGCCAAAGAGTTTATAAGTCAAAATAATTTTGAGATTCCACCTAAATTGATAAATCCTTTGAATAAAAGAATGGAAAAACAAGGCTTTGGCCAGGGATACAAGTACCCTCACGATTACGGAGGTTTCGTTAGAGAAAGTTACATGCCAGAAGGTTTTGAAAATACCCAATTTTACACACCCAAGGAAATTGGTATTGAAAAACGTATAAAAGAACGATTAAAAGATCTCTGGAAAGATAAGAAGAATTATTGAACAATGAGTCATGAAACTTTTTGCACAAAAATTTAGATTAGTTAGCATTATTGAAATTTTTTTCATTATTCGGGAATAATTGGCAATAAATCCTGTAGACTATTGTTAATTAGTTTTTTTCTACTTGACAATCAAGGTTAATATTTATTATAATATGAAATAGAATTAAAGAGATATTATTTTTATGAGGTGAAAATATTGAATGATATCATCTTAGACGTTAGAAACATGAGCACACACTTTCCCGTAGCTGAAGGAACGGTTAAAGCTGTCAATCAACTTTCTTTTACTTTGAGTAAAAATGAAACTTTAGGGATCGTTGGTGAAACAGGGTCTGGGAAAAGTGTAGCAATGAAATCTGTAATGGGGATGATAAAAAGTCCAGGTTATATTACCAAAGAGAGTCAGATATTATTTAAAACAAACGAATTCAGTAAAGACGGTAAGAAAGAGTTCGTTGATCTAGCAAAATTAAAACAGAAAGATTTTACAAGGATAAGAGGGAAACATATAGGAATGGTTTTTCAAGATCCAATGTCTTCTTTAAACCCAATGTTTACAATAGCCGATCAGATGATTGAAACCATTGTTTTTCACCAAAACGTATCTATACAAGAAGCAAGGGAAAGGGCTATAAAGCTTTTAGATGATGTAGGGATTGCCAACCCAGCCGAAAGGATCGATGACTATCCTTTCCAATTTTCAGGTGGTCAAAGGCAGAGGGTAGTAATAGCTATAGGGCTTTCTTGTAATCCAGAAATTTTGATTGCAGACGAACCTACCACCGCGTTGGATGTTACTATTCAAGCCCAAATTTTAGAGTTGATGAAAGATTTGCAAAAAGAGTATGATATGGGAATGATATACATAACTCATGACCTCTCTGTAATAGCCGAGGTAGCTGATAAGGTTATCGTAATGTACGGTGGGACACAGATGGAAATGACAGATATTTATACACTTTTTGAAAAACCTAGGCATCCATATACCCATGCTCTGCTTTCCTGTATACCAAGGCACGATATAAAGGTGGATCTATTGAACCCGATAAAAGGGCAACCTCCTGTTATGCTGGATCCTCCACCATTGTGTCCTTTTTTGCCAAGATGCCCCTATGCCACTGAAAAGTGTAGGAAAGAATGGCCCGAGTTAACAGAAGTTGAAGAAAATCATTACATAAGATGTTTTAATCCTATATCTGATACTACTCCTGTTCATTATGACGATGTGATAGATAAGAAGGAGGCTCTTTGATGCTTTTAAAAATCCGTAATCTGAAAAAATATTTTCCGATTAAACAGGGGTTTTTGATAGATAGAACGGTCGGGTACATAAAAGCAGTGGATGGGGTCAATTTGAACTTAGATATAAATGAAACTTATGGATTGGTTGGAGAGTCTGGTTGTGGAAAGACCACGATCGGTAAAACGATTTTGAGATTGGAAGATCCTACTTCGGGTAAGATTTTTTTAAACGGAGAAGAAACTTCTCATTATTTTATGAGTAAAAGAGCTGGAGCAAAGTATTTGGAAAGGGAATACATCGAGTACGCTCATGAATTAGAAAAAGAGTTGGGGAGCAAAGAGAAAGTACTTGAAACCCTCGAAGAAGAAGAGAGAAAGTATATCCAATATTACTACGATAATGGAAAAGAAAAATTTTTGGATTATATGTTTAAAGATTTAGATAGAAAAAGAGCGGATTTTAGAAGAAATGTTCAAATAGTGTTTCAGGATCCTACATCTTCTTTGAATCCAAGAATGACTGTAGGTCAAACGTTGATTGAACCACTTTTGTTTCACAAGATGGCAAAAAATAAAATAGAAGCAAAAAATATCGCACTTGATATGTTGAAAAAAGTCGGTTTGAAACCTTACCACGCCGACAGATATCCTCATCAATTTTCTGGTGGGCAAAGACAGAGGATTGCCGTAGCACGTGCGATTATTTTAGATCCAAAGTTGATCATCTTAGATGAACCTACTTCTGCGTTAGATGTTTCAGTACAGGCACAGATAATTAATCTTTTAAAGACTTTACAGAGTGAGTTCAACGTTGGATATCTCTTTATTTCTCATGATTTAGGGGTTGTTAGATTCATTTCAAACCATGTGGGCGTTATGTACCTTGGAAGATTAGTTGAGTTTGGAGACGGTTCAGAAATATTTGATAGAACTTTACATCCGTATTCACAAGCTTTACTAAATGCCGCACCTCTTCCAGATCCAAGAAAACGAAGAGATAGAAAAAAGTTTTTAGTTAAAGGTCAAGTACCAAGTCCAGTTAATAGACCCAAAGGATGTTTTTTCAACCCAAGATGTCCCTACGCTATGGACATATGTAAAAAAGATTACCCTGAATACTATAAAATAAACGAAAACCATTATGTTGCTTGTTTCTTATACAAAGAGGATAGAGATAGAGGTTTATCACAAGAAAAAGAGGGTAAGTTGGTAAAATAACTTAAAGGAGGGATTCACATGAGAAAGTTGTTGGTACTATTAGTAGTGGCTTTAAGCGCTTTGACGATTTTTGCGCAAGAAGCTTACAACCCCGAGTGGCTTATCGCCGATGTAGAAGGTGGTCAAAAGGGTGGAACCTTATACCTTGCAACAACTTCTGGCCCAAAAACTCTAAATACTTACTGGGCTCAGGAAACATCATCTTCTATCATCATCAATCAAGGTGGTGTATCGTTACTCAGCAGCGATTTTTATGGGCAGCCAACACAACCATCTCTTGCAAAGGATTGGGGTGTTGAGCGTACAGCAGATGGAGGCACACTTTACTGGTTTGAAATGAGAGAAGGGGTTAAATGGTCAGATGGTCACCCATTAACCGTCGACGATGTAGTATTCACATGGGAGAAGATAATAGTCCCAGATTTAACAGCAGATGGTAACGATGTTTATATGGACGCTGAAGGTAATCTTCCAGAATTGACTGTTGAAGGTAATAGAATCATGTTCAAATATCCTACAGTCTTCAGATTTGGGCTTGAAACCGTCGGTGGATTCGCCATAATGCCGAAACACGTATTGGAGGATAAAGTAACGGATGCAGAAACCTTCCAGTCCACTTGGACGGTAGAACAAGTTGATCAAATAGTAGTTGGTGGACCTTTTAAAGTTACAGAGTACACCGAAGGAGTCAGGGTAGTTTTGGAAAGAAACCCATACTACTTTGAAAAGTCAAAAGACGGGGTACAACTTCCTTACTTAGATAGAATTGTCTTCGAAATAGTGACAGATACTAATGTTGAAAGATTAAGATTCGAGGCAGGAGAAATAGATATGCACGGTCCTCAAGCTAAGGATTTCCCAGCTTTGAGAGCTCAAGCCGAGGAAAAAGGTTGGAATGTAATAGTAGGTCCAGCTACTGCCGGGTCAAACTTTATAGCTTTCAATTTCAACGCAGCCGATCCTGTTCATAGGGCATGGTTCAGAAACGATAATTTCAGAAAAGCTGTAGCGTATGCCTTTGATAAACAAACTCTTATAGAAACACTTTACAACGGATTAGGGGTACCTTGCTATGGTCCAAGAACTAATTCTTCAGCTTTCTACAATCCTGAAATCGAAGAATTGGGATTCAGATATTCACTTGTTACAGCCCAGAGACTTTTAAGAGAAGCAGGTTTTAGTTGGAATGATAGGGGCGAGTTAGTCGATTGGGATGGAAACGTTGTTGAGTTTGAATTGAACACCAATGGTGAAAACGTGATGAGAAACGAAATTGCTGTTATTTTAGTTGATTCCTTAGGTAAACTTGGAATCAAAGTTAATTACAGGCCAATGCAATTCAACGCAGTGGTTCAAAAAATGTACTCAGCTAACTGGGATGCAATTATCATTGGATTAGTTGGAGGAGACGATCCTGGATGGGGTACAAACGTTTGGTTGTTAGATGGTGGGTTACATTTCTGGAACTGGTCTCCTGAAGTTATGGAATGGGTTGATCCAGATGAATATTGGGCACACCCTGCTGAGCAAAGAATTGATGAGATTATGAGAGTTCAACGTTCGATTTTGGATAAAGATGAGCTCCAAGAGCTTTGGGACGAATGGCAAATGTTGGTTGCGGAAAATCAGATCTTAGTTTACACAATTTCACAGAATTACTTGAACATACATAAAAATACGTTGCATTTGTATCCTGTAGAAAAATATGGAACGATCAACCCTTACGGTTATTCCTACTCACCAGGTCTGTGGAAAATTGAGTACGCCTGGAAAGAACAGTAATTTTTAGGTTTATTAAAAAAGGGCGGAAGGGAAACCTTCTGCCTTTTTAAAATCATAGTAGGGAGGCTTCGTGATCTTGCTCAAATATATAATTAGAAGGCTTATTCTTGCTATACCTGTGTTGTTAGGAGTATCGGTTATCTCGTTTTTTGTAATGCAGTTGGCACCTGGTGATTTTTTGGATACATATAGAGTAAATCCCAATATCAGTCGCGAACAGATTCAAGAATTAGAGAGATTGTATGGATTGGATAAAAATCCTGTAACCCAGTATTTCTTGTGGTTAGGAAACATTATGAAGGGAGATTGGGGTTACTCTTTTGTTTATAAAATAGATGTTTGGCAAGTGATGCTGAGAAGACTTGAAGCCACACTTTTGTTGGGAGTGACAACTTTTATCTTTACCTGGGGAATTGGTATACCTTTAGGAATAACTGCAGCGCTTCACCAATACAAATTTACAGACCAAGCCCTTTCTACTCTTGGGTTGATAGGTCTTTCTATTCCAAACTTCTTTTTCGCGTTATTATGGTTAATGTGGTCTGCAAATACTGGAATATTTCCAATCGGGGGGATGTTATCACGAGAATTTGCTAATTTCCCCTGGTACAAACAGATAGGTGATTTCTTCTGGCATGTTGCTGGCCCTGTAGTTACATTGGGAACGGCATCTCTTGCTGGAACTATGCGCGTTATGAGAGGGCAGATCTTAGATGAGATGAACCAAGATTATGCAGAGTTTGCAAGAGCAAAGGGGATGCCTTCAGACGTTGTCATATACAAGCATACGTTGAGAAACGCTATCAATCCTGTAATTACCTCATTGGGATTCAGTTTATCTTCGATATTGGGTGGTGCGTTGATAACGGAATATGTGTTTTCATGGCCAGGTTTAGGAACTTTGATGAGAGATGCGATCTTCCAGCAAGATATTTACTTGGTAATGGCAAATTTGTTTTTGCAAGGTATTCTATTAATTACTGGTAATTTGATCGCTGATATCTTACTTGCTGCATCTGATCCTCGTGTCAGATTAAGAATGAGTGCTTAAATTGGAGGGATTTTTAAGTGAGAAAAAAGCAGAAGGATAATTTGAAGAACACACCCCAAAACACACAAAACGATGAAGAACTTTTTGAGCGAGAATTCATGTCAACGCCTGCACTTATTTGGAGGGCATTAAGAAGGCACAAATTGGGAATGATATCACTTGTGGTGTTGATCATTTTATATTTACTTGCTATATTTGCAGATTTTGTCTCTCCAATGAATCCATTTAATAACCATATTCAGTATAGATTTGCCCCTCCTTCTACGATTTATAGAAAGGATTTATTCACAGGTGAAAGAGTCGGACCTCACACTTACCTGTATATGAGTGAGAGAGATCCAATAACATACCAAAGTAATTACGTGGAAGCAACCCATTTGGATGTAATTAAGGCGAGGGATCCCGAAACGGGTGAGTTAATTACCTTTGAATTGGGTGAATACAATCCAACCTACAATGCAACAGTTTCAGATATTACTTATACATTTAAGAATACTATCATGGCGAAAACTGCAGATGGAGAATATATTGAATTATCAACCAATCGTAAATATGATCAGACTTTGATTCCTTTATCTTATTTTACAAAAGAAGAGAACTTAAATGGTCCAGTTTCATTTGAAGATGGCCTTTATGACGTTAATTTTTCAAAACTTCTGAGTGGAGAGACGATTGTTGTTAACGAAGATAACAGAAGTATGGCAATTAATACTTACAAAAGTGATTATAGATACGCTCCTAAAATAAGAAATCAAGAAATTATCAGTGTAGATACTTTTGCAACTTTGGAAGAGATATATGTCTATTTTGATTTTTTACCTGTTGTATTGACCCCTTCAGATTTGCAAGCGGTTAATTTAAAAAATTATCCTATTGAATTTTTTATTCATTCTTGGGATTACAAGCTTTTAGGGCTTTTCCCAACCAATTTACATTTATTTGGAGTTGAAAAACCAAAATTACCTTCGTTATCAGATTATTTTTCAAACGATGGGATACTGTATGTATGGGGATCAGACCAATATGGAAGGGATATTTTCAGTAGGATATTCTTTGCTTCCCGTATCTCTCTTTCTATAGGGTTGATTGGAATATTATTAACATTTACAATCGGTATTTTTTTAGGCGGTTTGGCAGGATACTTTGGAGGATGGGTGGACGAAGTGACTATGAGGTTCACTGAAATATTGATGTCAATCCCTAGCCTTTATTTGATATTAACTTTAAGTGCTGTATTGCCTACAGGTATCTCACCAGAGATTCGGTATCTTCTGATAGTTGTAATCTTGTCTTTTATTGGCTGGCCTGGTATGACAAGGGTTATAAGAGGAATGACTATGGGTTTGAAACAAACAGAGTTTGTTCAAGCGGCTATAGCTTTAGGATATCCTCCAAGAAAAGTGATATGGAACCATTTGTTACCAAATACCTATACCTACGTAATCGTTTCTGCGACGTTATCTATACCGGGATATATTTTAGGTGAGGCTAGTCTCAGTTTCTTAGGTGTGGGAGTAACCGAACCTGGAGCCTCGTGGGGATTGATGCTTTCCCAGGCTCAAGATATACAAGTTTTAACCAGTTACCCTTGGGTACTTTTACCAGGATTGTTTATCATTATAACGGTTCTAGCCTTCAATTTGTTTGGAGATGCTATAAGGGATGCATTGGATCCACGAGCCTTGGGCTTGTAATTCTATAATTAATATAAACCCCACGTATTTTGTGGGGCTTTTTATTATGGTATTTGGTTTATATTTTTGTAAAAGCCAAGAAATTTAGTGAAAATTTGAAAAAGTTAGCATTAATGAAATTTTTTTCATTATTCGGGAATAATCGGCAATAAATACCTTAGATTATTGTTAATTAGTTTTTTCTAACTTGACAAACTCTGTAAACTTGACTATAATTATATATGCTAAAGAAAATATTGTTAAGTAGTAATAATATTATTTTAAGTTTTTGTTTTGTGGTGGGTTAAGTTGGTTTCAATTAAGATTTTACAAATCTTAAAGGAGGGATATTATGAAGAAAGTAGCGACTTTTTTGTTGGTTACGTTTGTTTTGATTTCTGCTTTTGCATTAGCAGAACAGGGACCTATGCCGGATAAGGTTTATTTCGGTGTGAGAATGCAACAAGATGTCGCAATTCAAGATGTCGCAGCTGGTAACGTAGATGTGTTTTTTACGGGTGTTGGGGCTCCAACGATTAATTCTTTGCCCCAATCGGTACTTCAAAACTTAGATATTTACAACATTCCATCGGGTTCTTGGTCTTTATTATTTAACCCCATACCAAACGAACCTCCGTATACGGTAAATGTTGACGGTGTTGAGTATTTTAACCCGTTGGCGATTCAAGAAGTAAGGTATGCTATGAATTACCTAATTAACAGACAGTATTTAGTCGACGAGATTCTTCAAGGTGCAGGTGGAGTAATGTATACGATGGCAACCCCTGGACAACCTGGGACCCAACCTTACATTGATATTACTGCAAATATGGGTTTTACTCCAGAAGGTAACCAAGATCTAGCTTTTGAAATGATAGAAAACGCTATGAATGAGGCTGCCAATCTGCCTGAAAATAGAGGAAGATTGGTAAAACAAGGTCAATGGTGGACATTCGATGGACAACCAGTAACCTTGAAGTTCATAATTCGCGTAGATGACCCTAACGGAAGGTTACCAGCAGGCAGATACATAGCTGATCAAATCGAAAGAGCTGGTATAATGGTTGAAAGAGTAGAAATAGACAGATATGCAGCAGTTGATCTTGCTTATTACTCAAACCCTGCAGATCTTCAATGGCATATATACACAGAAGGTTGGGGCGCAGGTGCTACGAGAAAGTACTGGCACCACATTGTCTCCCAAATGTATGCACCTTGGTATGCTAATATGCCAGGAGGTCAAGAGCCAACATTTTGGAACTATGAACAAGATGAGATTGATGAGCTAACTCAAAAGGTTTATGCCGGTAATTTTGCAACAGAAGAAGAGTATTGGGATATGATTCTAAGAGCAACTGAATTGGGTATAAGAGATTCCGTTAGAATATACCTGACCTACCAAGAAGACTTCTATGTCGCTAACAAAGATCGATTCAACAGACGAATGGTATATGGGCTAGGAGATGGATTAAATCAATGGTCCATTATCACTGGAGATACGGTTGATCGAACCTTGAACGTTGTTCAATTCTCTGCTCAAGGATCTTTGTTCATGGGTGCTTGGGATCCTGTAGGAACGGATGGATTCAACGATAGCTATTCCATAAACATTGCATCGAATATGTACGACTACGGTATGTTTGAAAGTCCGGCTTCAGCAGATCATACACCTGCAAAAGTTGTTCCAAGGATGGAAACGTTGGACACCAAATTTGTAGTTGACGAAAACGGTGAGATGGTTGGTTTAATAGAGGTCCCCGCAGATGCTATTAGAGTTGATCCTGATAGTAAAAAATGGGTCCCTGTAGGACCAGGCGTTACATCTGTTAGTGTTGCTACTTACGATATAATATACGGTGTTTGGCATCATGGAATTTCTGAAAGTTTAGTAGATTATATGTATCAGCCTCTATATGTATGGGACCTTTCAGTTGATTCCGGACCCACTGACTCAAGGTACGATGCGACTTATTCTGCTTCAGCAATGCCCGGACTAGAAGTTGAGGTTGCAAGAAAAATAAATTCAGACGGTTCGATAACCGTATGGTTTGATTACAACTTCCCGATTGATGATATGTACTTAGCTACTTGGGGAGCACCTGGATGGTCAGTTTCTCAATCAGGACAACCAATAGGTGTTTCTTGGGAAATAGTTGAAGCTTTAACGAGGTTGGTTGAAAATGGAGGAGCTTCAGGAAGAGAGTACACATTCTCAGCAACAGCTGCTGGTGGAAACATTTACGAAGTGGATGTACTTGAGCCTGTATCGGTTAACGATATTAAAGTAGAACTTCAAAAGATGATAAATGAAAGATACGTGCCTATTTACATTGAAGACATGGTTACACCTGACGAGGCTGTCGAAAGGTACCGAGCGGCACTTGATTTTGTTAATGAATACAACCATGCTTATATAGGGAATGGTCCTTTCATGATGACCAGATATGATCCCAGTGCACGTTTTGTTGAATTAACGGCTGTTAGGGATGAGAGGTACCCATTCGAACGTGGATATTGGAACGAGTACTTTGAAACGGTTAGGTTGAACGTTGATAGTATAGAACTTGCTTTTGCTGCTATAAGAGGGTTAGACTTACCTGTTACGGTTAATGTATCAGAGGTTCTTTACCCATACGATACATATTCTCCGGCTCCTGAAGGGGATGTAGAGGTTTCTTTGATCACACCAGAAGGGCCAGTGAGTTTCAAGGCGCAAGTAGAAACAGCTGGAACATTTGTTGCAACTATACCTGGAGACGTGCTTAATACATTAGACCCCGGTACTTATGCAGTTGTAGTTACTGCAAGATCGGAAGGAGCTATTCCATCTACTTATTCAACAACTATCGTTGTGTATTAATGTTCTAAAAAGCCTTTTTAGGGTTTAAGGGCTCCCTCACGGGAGCCTATTTTTCAGAAAGTTGAATTATATACAGAGGTGATTAACTGTATGTATTGGAGATATGCAGTAAGAAGAATATTGATGGGTGTTTTAATCTACGTTGTCATCATTTTTATATATTCGGCTTTATTTAACACGGTAATGGATCAGACGTTAAATAGTCAAATAGTCGAACAAGTAAACGGTGAAATGATGAAGATGTCACAGGTAGGAACAGATCCTCAATATTTGTTAGAATACAGGCAGAGAAGGATCAGCGAACTTCGTCAGTTATACCACTTAGATGATCCGGTGCTTTCCAGAATTTTTTGGAGGGCTATCGATACGTTGACTTTCAATTATGGGAATTCAACTGTAATGAGGTCTTTTGAGGGTGAAACAGACGTACTTAAAATAGTTTTAGAAAGAATTCCCAATACCTTGATGTTGTTTACCACTGCGATAATTATCGATATTTTGATTGGTGTATGGTTGGGGATAAAAAAAGCCCAGAAAGCTGGAAGAACAATGGATAAGACTACTTCTATAATAACTATGGGGGTATACGGTCTGCCATCTTGGTGGTTTGGGATGGTCATGATAATGTTGTTTGCATTTGCAATACCTATTTTCCCATCTGGAGGTATGAACAGTGTCCCACCTCCAACAACCTTTTTTGGAAGGCTGTTTGATACGTTGTATCATATGGCTTTGCCTGTAATTACTTTGGTGTTCATAGGTTTTTGGGGAAGGGCTTATTTAACTAGAAATATAGTTTTAGGAAATTTGCAAGAGGATTTCATAATGTCTGCAAGGGCAAGGGGTATTCCGGAAAGAACAGTTTTATACGGTCATGCCTTAAGAACCTCTGCACCCCCTATTTTAACCATGTCCCTTTTATCCTTGTTAGCTTCTTTTTCTGGAGCACTGGTGTTTGAAGGTATATTCAGTTGGCCTGGAATGGGGAACCTTTATTGGTCAGCGGTTCAGATGAATGATATCCCCGTTCTTTTAGGTAACCTTTCAATAACAACGCTCATATATATTTCTGGTATCGTCGTTTTGGATTTGATATACGGTTTCTTAGACCCTAGAATAAAAGTTGGTGGGAAAGCGTGAATAAAATAAAGACAAACAATAAAACAAAACGCTATACTAAACAGTTAAAAGATTTTTGGAATGAGTTCAAGCAAGTTAAATTTGGTATAGCTGGAATAATTCTTTTACTTCTTTTTATATTTTTAGTCATTTTTGAACCGTTTTTAACCCCTTTCCCCGAAGCTTCTACAAGGTGGAGAGATATAACATATTGGGAAGATAATCCTAGAAGCGTTCCTCCCGTTTGGATAAATTGGTTTTCTCAAAAGGATTATACTCCAACTGAATATATTGAAGATTTAGAATATACAGAACAAAATATTTCTGGTCCAATAAGTATTTTAAATACAGTTATAGAGTATGATTACGATTATGATATTCCTCCTGTTGATCTAATCTATAGAGGGACTTTTAAAGGTAACTTTAGTTTGAATATGGTGCTTGAACGGCCAGATGGTAATACAATCAATTTAGTGAATAAAAGTTTTACTTCGAACACTGAAAGAGATTTTAGAGTATCACTTGTTAATGAATCAAGTAACAACGTTAGAAGCTTTGCAAGGAGATATGTGCAAAACCTCCCCCCGAGAGTTGACGTAAATACTGTGCTTTTTTCACAAGCAGATGGTGAACTTTTTTCAAATCCAACTCCGTTAAAGGGAACTTACAAGCTAAATATTAATCTAATGAAAATGACAGAAGAAACTGTTATTGAAGACACAAGGTTAGTTGTTTCAGGAAGCGTTTCTGGTTTGCTTGGTACAGATAACGCTAAAAGGGATGTTTGGAGTGGTTTGTTGGCAGGCATTAAATGGGCATTGTTCATAGGGCTTATGACATCTGCTATTTCAGTGTCAGTAGGAGTTATTTACGGAGTTGTTTCTGCGTATTATGGTGGTATAGTTGATTCTATAATGCAAAGAATTTGGGAAATTTTCATCAACATACCTCTCCTTCCTGTTTTAATTGTTTTATCAGCAATATTTAGCCCTTCTATTTGGAGCCTGATTCTTATGATGAGTTTGTTTTTTTGGGTAGGTCCTGTTAAAACAGTGAGGAGCATGGCTTTACAAATAAAAGAAGAAACATATGTTGAAGCGGCAAAAGCTTTAGGTGCTTCACACAGAAGAATTATTTTCAAACATATGGTTCCAATCTTGATTCCATACTCCTTTGCGAGTATGGCTTTGAATGTTCCTAGTGCCATTCTTTACGAGGCAACTGTTAGTTTGCTTGGTTTGGGGGATGCGACCATAGTAACATGGGGACAAATTCTCCACGATGCTATGAACGGTGGTGCCGTAACGAATGGTCTTTGGTGGTGGGTTGTGTCTCCTGGAATTGCTATTGCTTTAGTAGGTATGACTTTTGCCTTTTTAGGCTTTGCAATGGACACCATCTTAAATCCAAAATTGAGAACGAGGTAGATATGAATGAATGATATTTTAAATGTTAAAAATTTAAAAGTGTACTATTATACAAGAAAAGGTGTTGTAAAAGGTTTAGACGATGTAAGCTTTTCTCTGAGAGAAGGTGAAACATTAGGTCTTGTTGGAGAGTCAGGATGTGGTAAAACGACTTTGGGCATGGGTCTTTTGAGAATGCCAAACCCTCCAGGCAAGATTGTAAGTGGTGAGATTAATATAGATGGAGAAAATATAGTTCCTTTAAAAGAATCAGTTTTGCGTAAAAGAGTTAGGTGGGAGAAGATTTCCATGGTGTTTCAAGGGGCCATGAATAGTTTGACCCCTGTTTATACCATTAAAAAACAGATGCTGGAAACCCTTCAAACTCACAGGGAGATGGAAGAAGAAAAGGCTCTGGCTATAATTAAAAAATATTTAAACCAGGTGGGTTTATCAGAGGATATTTTGAAGAGATATCCTCATGAATTATCTGGAGGTATGAAACAACGTGTTGTAATCGCAACGGCGTTGTTTTTAGAGCCTAAAGTCGTTATTGCCGATGAGCCTACTACGGCGTTAGATGTTATCGTTCAAGCTCAAATAATAAATCTTCTGAAAAGGCTAAAAAAGGATCTTAATTTGTCTTTTATCTTTATAACCCATGATTTAGCTACTGAAGCGGAAGTAGCGGACAGGATAATGGTGATGTATGCAGGTAAGATAGCTGAAATAGGAGAAAATCATCATATTTATGGTCCCCAGGGACCAGCACATCCGTATACAAAAGGTTTGCTGGGAGCTACACCTCGTTTACATAAAAAAGTTGAAGAATTAGCCTTTATACCTGGTGTACCACCTGATTTGCTCAATCCACCCAGTGGATGTCGATTCCATGAGCGTTGTCCGGTTGCTTTCGATAGATGTGCAGTAGAAGAACCACCTTTAAAAGAAATTGAACCCGGACATTTTGCAGCTTGTTGGAGGTGTTTCGATGAATGATGAAATCATATTGAGCATTAAAAATTTAAAAAAGTGGTTTCCCTTGCGAAGAACCGTTTCAGAAGTGTTTCAAGGGAAACGAAGATGGGTTAGAGCGGTGGATAATGTAAGTTTTGATATAAGAAAGGGAGAGATATTTGGCTTAATTGGAGAATCTGGTTGTGGAAAATCAACGACGGGTAGATTATTGATGAAATTAGAAGAACCCACAGAGGGCCAAATAATATTTAAGGGTGAAGATGTTACTTTTTTGTCTTCCACTGAGGAAATTAAGAAGTATAAAGAAGATGTACAAATGATTTTTCAGGATCCTTACTCTTCGATGAATCCAAGGTTTAGAGTTAGAGATGTTTTGGCAGAACCTTTGATCATTCATAACAAAACCAAAGATCCTAATGAAATTGAAGAGATAGCAAAGAATGTTCTAAATGAAGTTAAATTGACGCCTCCTGAAGAGTTTATGGATAGATATCCTCACATGCTCAGCGGAGGGCAAAGGCAAAGAGTTGCAACGGCAAGGACCTTAGTTCTTTCTCCGGATTTCATAATAGCGGATGAACCCGTTTCTATGATCGATTTATCAACTAGGGCAGAAATTCTCCACATGATGAAAGATGTTCAGCAAGATTTAGGGCTTACGTATCTATACATAACTCATGACTTATCAACCGCGAGATATTTTTGCGACAGGATTGCTGTTATGTATCTTGGAAGAATAGTTGAGTTAGGCGATGCTGACGAAATAATTGAAAGACCTCTACATCCATACACCAAAGCTTTGATAGAAGCAGTACCAGAACCTTTACCTGGAAAAGAAAACGTAATAAAAGAATTACCAATAAAAGGAGAGATCCCATCTGCAGCAAATATACCAAAAGGATGTAGATTCCATCCAAGGTGTATTTATGCACAGCCCGAATGTTTTGAGAATGTGGATGATCCAGAGTTGGTAGAAGATTCAAACGGTCACTACGTTGCTTGTTATAGGTACAAAGAGATAGATCAGGAAGTAGAAAAGGTTTGAAAAATCCCCACAAATGTGGGGTTTTTTAATTTTGATGAAAATAGATATTAAGGTGGTTACGTCGATGTATTGGAGATATGCTTTTAAAAGGGTGTTAATGGGTGTTATGATTTATTTTGTTATTATTTTTGTGTATGCTGTACTTTTCAACGTCATGTTTAAACTTCACTATAGCTACCTTTTGGAAGGACCAATATTACCCGAGATTTTCTCTGATTGGTTCGATACGATCACTTTTAATTATGGTCAATCTATGTATATAAGATCTTTTAAAGGAGAAACTGACGTCATTAAAATTATCTTAGAAAGAGTACCTAATACCATGCTTCTTTTTACTATGGCTATTATCATAGATATTTTCTTGGGGGTATACCTGGGCATAAAAAAGGCTCAAAAAGCAGGAGGATTCATGGACAAAACAACTTCGATACTTACAATGATTTTTTACGGCCTTCCAACATGGTGGGTTGGACTGGTAATGATCATGTTTTTTTCTTTCAAAATGCCTTTATTTCCTTCTGGTGGTATATTTAGCATCCCGCCTCCTGTGGGGTTTATAAAAAGATTTGCCGATATTGTGTATCATTTAATTCTACCTTTAACTACGCTTGTTTTTTTTCGTTTTTGGGGTAGAGCATATTTATCAAGAAATATCGTGTTAACAAATCTCCAGAATGATTTCATAATTTCCGCAAGGGCTAGGGGTATTCCTGAAAGAAAAGTTTTGTTTGGGCATGCTTTAAGAGCTTCTGCTCCTCCAATCTTAACAATGTCGGTTTTATCTGTGCTCGATTCTTTTTCTGGGGCATTGATCATCGAAGGTATTTTTAATTGGCCTGGAATGGGGAACCTTTTTTGGGCTGCTATTCAACAAGATGATATTCCAGTTCTTTTGGGTAATTTGTCTTTTACAACTCTTTTATACATCTGCGGTATTGTAATTTTAGATTTAATTTACGGGGTGCTTGACCCTAGAATAAAAGTTGGCGGGAAAGAGTGAATAAAATCCCGCATATAATTCTGAAGTGGAAATTATTGGCAATTTTTAATTGAAAAAACGCCCATTTAGGGCGTATTTTCGGAAATTATTTTATTACTTTCATCCATTCCACACCCCAACTTAGTTGGGGTGGAGAGGGTTTAGCTTTTGACAGAAGCTATATTTTTTTGTGATGTTTTTGGTTCTTTAATTGGTTTTTTTAAATCGATTCCCAAAAATTGACTCATATAGAGATTGTAGTAAAAGCCTTCATTTTTCATGAGTTCTTCGTGATTTCCAGTTTCGACAATGGAACCATGATCCATTACTAAGATCGTGTCGGCATTCCTGATTGTAGATAATCTATGAGCAATTACAAAGCTTGTTCGCCCTTCCATCAATTTTTCCATAGCTTGTTGTATTAATGTTTCTGTACGCGTGTCCACAGAGCTTGTTGCCTCATCCAAGATCAAAATTTTGGGGTCTGCAAGGAAAGCCCTTGCGATGGTTATCAATTGTCTTTGACCTTGTGATAGGTTCGAAGCTTCTTCATCTATTATTGTGTCGTAACCATGGGGTAATGTTCTCACGAAATGATCTACATACGCCGCTTTAGCAGCTTGTATGATCTCTTCATCAGAGGCATCTTCTTTACCGTATGCGATGTTTTCTTTTATCGTGCCTCCAAAAAGCCAGGTATCTTGAAGGACCATACCAAAGTTTTTTCTGAGATCTGATCTTCTCATTTGCCTAATGTCAACACCGTCTAAGGTGATTCTTCCATCTGTAACATCGTAGAATCTCATTAGAAGGTTTACAAGTGTTGTTTTTCCTGCACCTGTTGGTCCAACTATCGCTACATTTTCCCCAGGATGAACAACTAAGTTTAAGCCTTCTATCAAAGGTTTGTTAGGGTCATAACTGAAAGATACATTTTCAAACGCTATTCTTCCTTCTACTTCAGGTAATTCTACAGGATCGACTGGATCAGGAACTTCGTCCTCTTCATCTAAGAATTCAAATACTCTTTCGGCAGAAGCGATAGTTGATTGTAAAATATTTATAATATTAGCAGTTTGAACTATCGGTTGGGTAAACATTCTTGAATACTGGATGAACGCCTGTACATCTCCAAGTGTCATCAGACCGTTTGCTACTCTGAGTCCTCCGATAACACTGACAGCAACGTAGTTAAGATTGTTTAGAAAGGCTATTGCTGGTCTTATTATGCCTGATATGAATTGAGATTTGAAACTTGCTTGGTATAACCTGGTGTTTTCTTTGTCGAATGTTTCTTTAGCTTCTTTTTGTTTGTTGAAAACTTTTACAATGTTATGACCTGAATATGTTTCTTCTACATGACCGTTGAGTTTTCCCGTGCTGTCCCACTGCGTTTCAAATTGTTTCTGAGATTTTTTTACGATGAACATTGTTACAATTAGAGATAAAGGAATCAGCGTCAAGGCTATTAAGGTGAGCAAAGGACTTATCGTTAGCATCATAACGATGACACCGATTATAGTCACAGTAGCTGTTATGATCTGTATTAACGTTTGTTGAAGCGTTCTTCCTATGTTATCAATATCGTTGGTCACTCTACTGAGAATATCACCGTGGGAATGACTGTCAAAATATTTAAGTGGAAGTTTTGCTAGTTTGTTGTCAACTTCTTTTCTGAGCCGATAGATGGATTTTTGAGAGACACCAGCCATCATATATTGCTGTAGCCAATTAAAAAGGGCTGATAATCCATAAATTACCAAGAGGGTTAATAAGATTTGTACGAGTTTGTTATAATCCACTCCCTGGCCTGGAATTATGTTCATTGGCCCAATCATTTCAGCAATTTGATCATTGCCTGAGAGTTTAAGCATTTGTATAGCTTCTTCTTTTGTCATATTTTCAGGCATATTTTTACTTATTATACCTTCGAATAACACATTGGTGGCGTTCCCTATTATCTTAGGGGCTGTTATCATAAAGATTGTAGCAAGAACGGCAAAAGAAACAACGAACAAAATAGGTACTAATTGAGGTTTTAAATATCCAAGTAATCTTTTTAAGGAACCCCAAAAATTTTTTGGTTTTTCCCCAGGAGTTGCTCCTCCTGGCCTTCCCATTCCCATCCCCATAGGTCGATTGGTTGAACTTTTAGAAGTTTTTGTGTTATTGGGACTCATGCGGTTTCCTCCTCTGGTAACTGGGATTTTACAAGCTCTCTATAGACTTCACATGATTGCATAAGTTCTGAATGTTTTCCTTGTCCTTCTATCGTTCCATCGTCGTTTAGAACGATTATTAAGTCTGCATTAAGTATGGTACTTACCCTTTGAGCTACTATTATAACTGTGGAGTTTTTAGTCTCTTCCTTTAGGGCTTCTCGAAGGTTGGCATCGGTTCGATTATCCAAAGCTGAGAAACTATCGTCGAATATATAGATCTTTGGTTTTTTGACAATTGCCCGTGCAATCGATAAACGTTGCCTTTGACCACCGGAGAAGTTCGTTCCTCCTTGATCAACTGGAGCTTGTAGTTTGTCAGGTAATTCTTCTACAAAATCTTTCGCTTGGGCTATTTCTAAAGCATGCCACATTTCTTCTTCCGTTGCATCTTTCTTACCATATGCTAGATTGGAAGCTATCGTTCCACTGAATAGATAAGCTTTTTGAGGTACAAAACCTAGGGAGTCTCTAAGATTTTCCATCGACAGTTCTCTAATATCTACACCGTCGATTTCTATCTTCCCATCGGTAACTTCGTAAAAGCGTGGGATCAAGTTTATAAGAGTGCTTTTACCGCTTCCGGTACTACCTACAATTGCCGTAGTTTTGCCTGGTTTAGCCTCAAAAGAAATGTTTCTTAATACGGGTTTCTCAGCACCTTCGTATTTGAATGTCACATTTTTAAAAGATACAGTACCTTCTTTACTTTTTAAAAGAACAGGATTGTCTGGTTCATTAATTGTAGGTTCAGTTTCTAATACCTCTTTGATACGATCGGCAGATGCTTCTGCACGAGGCCACATGACAAACATCATCATCGCCATCATTATTGATATGAGTATTTCCATTATATAGGTTAAGAAGGCTGTCAAGTTGCCTATTGGCATTGCCCCACTGTCTATTCGCATTGAACCGAACCAGAGAATGCTAACGGTTGAAAGGTTCATGATGAGCATTAGAAGAGGCATACCTAATGCTAATAATCTATTTACTTTTATGGAGGTTTGCGTTAAGTCGTCATTAACTTTATCGAATCTTTTTTCTTCACTTTTTTCTTTCACGAAAGCTCTGATGACGCGTACGCCCATTAATTTTTCTCGCAGAACACGGTTGACGTTATCGAGCTTTACTTGCATGCTTCTAAAAAGTGGGATTGCCTTACGCATTAAGAAGAATACAACCATTCCCATCACTGGAATTATCACTAAAAGGGAAGTAGAAAGGACAACGTCTTGGCGAATAGCCATAATAGCGCCACCTATTGAAATTATAGGTGCAAGGATCATCACATTCAACATTATTAATACCAACATCTGAATTTGGTATACATCATTCGTGTTTCTTGTTATCAACGAGGCGGTTCCAAACTTGTCTATATCGTTTTGAGAGAAACTCATTACCTTATAATAAAGATCTCTGCGTAAGTCCTGGGCAAATTTTGCAGAGATTCTTGAGGCAAAAAATGTCGCCCCTACAGCAGCACCAACGAGTAATAGGGAAAATAACAACATCTTTCCTCCGGCTTGCATGATGTAATTGAGGTCTCCTTTGGCAACACCGTTGTTGATAATGTCTGCATTTAAGTTTGGTAGGTATAAGTTTGAGACAGCTTGGACGGTGAGTAAAACCAATGTCAAAATTACTTCTTTATAATACTGTTTTAAATATTTGCTTAGTATGGTTCTCATCCTTGATCTTCTCCTTTTTGTAAATGTTTTGATAGGTTGTTGGATATTTTTTTTAGTAACTCGTTAAATGTGTTGAGTTCTTCATCTGATAACCCTTCAAAGCTGTATCTCACCATCTTTGAAAAGGATGTTTTTAAATTTTTTATTTCTTCTTCTCCGGCTTCAGTTAAGTAGATTTGAAGAGTACGCATGTCATTTGGATCGGATTGGCGGAGTATGAGCCCCATTTTTTCCAACCTTTTGAGAATCAACGAAACGGTTGGAGGAGCAACATTCATGAGCTTTGCAAGATGTATTTGACTTATTCCAGGATTTTTCGAAATATGCCATAAGCAAACTCCTTGCCCTGGATAGACATCTTTTTCTGCCATGATCTTAAAATTTAACTGTCTTTGTAGGTTCATCACTTGAAAGAATTGTTGGACAACGTTGATCGTTGATGGATTGAGTTCATCAAAAGGGAAATCTTCTGTGCAAAGTGTTTGGTCTTTCATTTCTTTTCTCCTCTTCTTTTCTCTTATAGTTAGATTGCAGCTTTTAGAAATTCTAAAACTTGGTGTTAGCGCCGGACGTTAAGGGGTAAACCCCTTAAGATCCCCAAATTCGCGTAACATCATTTGCATACGTCATTTGCGAAGCAAATGAGGGTATGGAAATTATTCTAAAACAATTACAAAAAGACGTTTTGCACGAAGCAGCAAAAAACTTTTTGCATAAGGCTGCAAAAATACATCGTTTGCACAATCCAGCAAACGCTTCCCACCCGTGAGGAAAAGAGTTTTTATTAGCGCCCTTTCACCCCGCTCCCCACCCATTTAAGGAAAAGATCTGTAGTTTCAAAGACTGCGTCTATCTTCTATTAGTATGCTAATAATTAACTCACTAACTATTAGCATACTAATAATTAGTATACTATCTTTTTTTGAAATATCAAGGTTTTATTTGAAATTTTGATTAATAGTTTATATCTTTTGAATACATCTCTTAATCTTTTGAGTGAGTTACCTGGCGAAAGGGCGCTAAAAACATTATGAGAAGTGTTGACGAGAAGATAAATTTATAATACTAAACAAATGTATCATAAGATCAATTAATCCTTAAATAATTCAGATACCATTTTATCAGGAGTTAGAAGAAACAAGTCGTCAGTTTGAAATTTGAGTAACTCTGGTGTAAAACCAGATTTGGAAAAGAGGATGTATTTTGTTTTCTTGTTTCCAAAGTTTACATAGTTACTTCTCAGTTTCAGTGTCTCCAAATCTTTTATTCCCATCTTTTTATTAGTCCACTTGCATTCACCAAAGAGGATGTTGTCGTCGTTATATGCTACTATGTCTATATCATACGACAAGTGTTTTGAATAAGGAACCTTTCCCCAGCTTTTTCCTATATTATTAATGAGAAAACCGGGATAATTGGGTTTTTCTTTTAAAAATTGTATGCAGATATTTTCAAACTGATGGCCAATATGAGTGGGCAATTGTTGGTATATTTTTTCTAATGCGCTTTTAGGATTGAATTCTATTTCTGAAAGGTATCTACCCAAGAGGTTAAAGTAAAAGTCAAAAAATTCATCGTTTATAGAATACCTTGCGTTTCTTCTTTTTCTGTCTAATATGCTGTTTTCTTTTTTTAAAATCTCATAATTATTCACTAGTTCGTTTAAATATTTTGAAAGGGAAGTAGAAGGGATTTTTGAAATGTCTTCTATCTCCTTGAGAGTTTTATTGCCTCCCCCGATTGCTTCCAATATTGAAAAATAGGATCTATGTTCAGAACCAAATTCTAAAATTAAAATGTTTTTAGACTCTTCTTTGAAAGGTGAAAAATCGGCGATGAATAACTCGTATATCTTATTTTTTAAATTTTCTTTGTCTTTAAAGCCCCACAAATATTTGGGAACACCACCTACAAGGCTATAGATTTCTAAAGCTTCTTCAGTATCGTAACCAAAGTCGAATAACATCTCTAGTCCGCTTTTTAAGTTGAACTTTTTGAGATTAATAAAGTTATTTACTCTTCCAAATAATGGCATTTTTTCTTCCATAAATATTTTTTTGATGAGTCCTGTGTATGAACCCAAAACCGTAAGCTTTGTGTTGTATTTTGTTTCATCCCAAGCATGTTGCAAAGAATAAAGTATATCGCTATTTACCAAAAAGAAATTTTGGAATTCATCAAAAATTATGTGATCAAATCTTTCAAAAAGATCTGTAAAAAGGTCGTACCAATTTGTGTAAATTGCCTTAGAAAAAAGACTACTCAGTTCTTTTAACAGTGCCTCTTCTCTTTTTACTTCAACAAAAAAATATAAAAAATTCTCACGATTTTCATAGGCTTTTTTAATGAGAGAAGTCTTGCCTATTCTTCTTCTTCCGTATAAAACAGTGAATCTTTTTTCTTCAGAGTTAAGGATTTTGTTAAGAGCTTCTAATTCTTTGTCTCTATCATAAAAATTCATTTATAGCGCCCCTTTGCCCCGCTCCCCACCCGTGAGGAAAAGGGTCTTTGTTAGTGGCCTTTGGCCAGCTTTCAATTCATCTGATTTTTTTATCATAAAAGTTCAGGATATACCACCTTTATATACTGATCAGTAATATACTGGTGAGTATATTACTGATCAGTATATTACTCGTCAGTATATTATATCACAATATAATGATCTATATTCAAATCTATTATATCGAATGCTTTTTTTATTTTGTTGGACCAGTTTAGGTTTATGGGGTGTTCTATTCTTGTGGAGATGACTGTTTCCAAGTTGAGGGTATTGGCTAAGTCATAGTGTTTTTTTAAGTTGGTTAATCCACCAACTTTGGTGATGTCTAAGACGACCCCTGAAGCAATATTTGATACTCTGATTATATCTTCTGGCTGTTCGATGGATTCATCCCAAAATATTGGGTAGTTTATTTGTAGGTTGCTTAAAGTATTTTCTTTATACTTTGGTGTTGGCTGCTCTAAAGCCATTATTTCCGAGCTTTTTAGAAGTTTTAGAATGAGTCTGATTTCATGTTGGGAAAATAAACCTCTCAGGTCGATCCATAGTTTTTTATTTTTGAAGAGTTTCAATATTTTTTCAAACTCTGAGAGCAACGGTTTTTCTAAGAACTCTATCTTTACAATTTCTTCATCTTTTTGAATTTCAGGAAGTAAATCAAAGATATTGGTGTCTTTTTTCCAAAAAATCCTAAAGAGAGATTCTTGTGAGATACCTTTTTTAGTGGGGAAGAGTAAGTTTATAGGGTCGTAATTGTATTTGTTTGTTAGGTAGTCAAAAATGGCTAAAAAAACAGCGGTTTTTGAAGAGTTGTCTCTTTTTATCTTTTCATTGAATTTTTCTTCGATATTGGGGATATTTTCAATATCATCTTCCATTTCAAATAGGTCTCTAATCAATTCCAATATCGCCATAGTAGTTTTAAATGTTTCGCCAAAATAGTAATTGGGGGTGGCTGCCCCAACCCCCTGAATTCCTTGTTTGTCTATGAATTTAAATATCGCATGCTCTTGCCATTCCATATTTAAATTTTTTAAGATTGTTCTTTCTTGCCAGTAATATACGTCTCTTTTTCTTTCTTTCATGAATTTTCAGCCTTCTTAGTATATATTTTCCATGAGTAAAAACCAAAATAAGGAAACTAATATTGCATAGGTTGGCGATAAGATTAGCTCTTTTATATTCTTTTCTTTTACAAAGATAAGTTTGTATGCCAACCCAGCACCTAGTGCTATAATAGACCAAAGATAGTTTTGAGCCATTATAAAAATGAATATCGCTAACCTTTCCGATGCACCGATTGTGTCTTTTCTTTCTTTTTCGAATAAGTTGAAAGTTCTGAATAAGAAGCTTCCAAAACTTGTTGCTACGATCATTCCTACAATATAGAATTGAAAAATATTGGATAAGAAGGAATCTTGAAAAAAGTTTCTGAATAGGTATGACCAAAGAAAAAAAGCCCCTAAAAATATGATTTCGAAGTAAATGTTGGTGTTTTTGTTTTGTATTCTTAATAAGTCTATACCTATGTGAAGAAGGACAGAAAGTGAAACTATTAAAAGCATCCATCCTGTTAACATATCAAAATTGAAAGCCAAAAAGACCAATAAGACCCAGATTAGATGTTTATAATAACTGGATTTGTCCAAGAATTTATCAGAATAAACGTTGGTAAAGGCAAAATCAGATACAAAATGACTTAGAAAGAGTGTCATTGAAAACATAGTATACCTCCATTAGTATTCCCAATAATTTTTTTCGACGACTTTTAATCGTGAGAAGTCTCCTTTTTTTCTTCCTACTTTCGCACAAGGCCTACCATCGACTTCTACTATATCGGCTGTGAAGTCAACTTTTTGTTTCAGTAACGATGATCCAACACCGTAGAGATCTACGGGAACTTCAAGGGTTTCAAATAAATCAATTTTTTCTTGGTTGAATCCCCCTGAGACCATTATTTTTAAATTGTTCATTCCTAGTTCATCGAATTTTCTCCTCGCCCGCCAGACCATCTCCGGGTTAACTCCTAAAGATGATTTGTCTTTTGGAATAACGGATTTGTCCCTTAAGGATCCGGATGTGTCGAATCTAACTGCCCAAATTTTGTCTTTTCCTTCACCAATTATCTTAGACAAGTCTCCCCTGTCAATATTGGGTTTTTCACCGTATATGTGTTCGTAAAAGTCTTTTGCTACTTTGATGGTGGTTCCGATAACGTCGTTGTCCCAGTCTACTAACACCATTCTATTTACGTGACCATCTATGTATTTGTTGAAAGCTATAGCTGCGTCTGAGGTGTTACCATTGTAAGCGGCAATTAAGGCATGAGGTATTGTTCCTAGAGATTCAACCCCCCAATAATCAGCGTTTGCATCGGTAGATACCCCAAAGGCTCCAGCTTTCAAAGCTGCATAACCGTCGGTTGTTTGAACCCAAAAATGGTCGAATCTTGCACTGAAAAATAAAATCGGTTTTCCTTTGGCAGCATTGACAACTTTCTTTACAGCGGTAGCCGTACTAGAAGCCCTTGCCATTACCCCTAAAAGAAGCGTTTCCAAATACCCAAAATAAACAGGATTACCCTCGATTACGAAAACAGGTTCCATACTCTTCGCTTCGTCTCCATCGTTTAAAGCTAATACTTCTATTTCGTCCCATTTATCTACCCATAAACTGTTTAATAACATTCTTAGGTCCCATTTTTTATTTGTGCAATTTAGAAGTTCTTCTTTGTCCATTCGTGTAGAGGCGTCTTGTATTGCTCTTTCTATGGTTAAAATTTCATCAAAGATCTCTTTTGCCTTTTCTTCATCTTTGTAGTAACCTGTTCCGTAAGTTAAAAGAGCTAGCGCTTCGTCTAGTCCAACTACTACACAGTCTGCCCTTGGGAAGAATTGATAGGTTACATTTACTTTTCTTTTGTCTTTTTTTAGGACTTCTACATACCTTGTGAAATATTTGTCGGTGTAATAGCCCATTCTTATTTTGTCGATGGGTACTTTAAAGAGTTTTGGATGTAATCTTTTATTAGTATCGTTTAAATCCATTTTTTCCACCTTCTGATAAATTTTTTAGCCGTTTTTATATATTCTAAAACTTTGTGTTAGCGCCCCTTCGCCCCGCAGCCCGCCCATAAGGAAAAGGAGCTTTACCCTTCACCCATTTCTCATCTTTCTAAATCAAGTAGATATTTTTTCCACTTGATAGTTGGACTGAATTTTCCTATACTGCCATCACTTTTTATTACCCTGTGGCACGGGATAATTATGGGTAAAGGGTTTTTCTTCATCAAATTTCCTACAGTTCTGTACGCTTTTGGATTTCCGGCCTTTGATGCCAATTCTTTGTAGGTAATTACACTTCCCTTTTTTGTGTTATACAGAGTTTCATAAACCCTTTTTGCAAAAGCTGTTTCACCTGGGAAGTCAAATATTTCTTTTGGGATTTTTTGGAGATCTCCATATAGATATGCATATATTATATCAAAATGTTTCTTTGTTTTCGAGTTGTAATAATTCTCATTTTTATTAGCGCCCCTTCGCCCCGCAGCCCACCCGTCTAAGGAAGGAAAATCTTTATTCTTTTGTCTTGCAGCCGACCCGTTTAAGGAAGGAAAATCTTTATTCTTTTGTCTGGCGGACCACCCGTCTAAGGAAGGAAAATCTTTATTCTTTTGTCTTGCAGCCCACCCTTCTTTTTGAAAGGTTAGCCTTATCTTAGTTATTTTGTCATTTTTGACATAGATTATCACACTACCGATAGGAGTTCCTATTACGGCTTTCATCTTTCCAACTCCTTGAAATCAACGGGAACTATGTACGTAGTTCCTTCCCTCATGGTTATTCCGTAAAAAAGCTCGGCAATTTCCATCACTATTTTATTGTGGGTTATTATCAAAAATTGAGACTTTTTAGAGTTCTCTAATATTAAGTCTGATATTTTGGCAGCGTTTAGGTCATCCAAAGGGGCATCGATTTCATCTAGTATATAAAAAGGACTCGGGTTTAGATTCATGAGTGAGAAGAGAAAAGCTATAGCTATGAGAGCTTTTTCTCCTCCTGAAAAGAGAGAGAGCTTTTGAAAGTTCATCCCAGATTTTTTTACAGATATTTGGATCCCTTTTTCAAACTCTTTGCCCTCACCAATTAACCTGAGTTCACCGTATCCATTTGGAAAAAGTTTTGAGATGAAGAATGAGAATTCTTTGTTCAGATTGTTAAAAAATGTGTTGAATTGTCGTTGAGCTTCTTCGTCTAGATTTTTTATACTTTGTTTAAGAGAATTTATGGATTTCATTATGTCTTCTTTGTTTTTTAGATTTTCTTGGTATTCTTTTTCTACTTCTTCGTATTCGTCTAAAACAGTTAAATCAACCGAACCTAGCTTTTTTAATGAACTTTCCAATTCTTTTTGTTTGTTCCCAAGTGCCTGGATGTCTTTTTCGGGTAATTCTTTTAGCTCGAACTCTTCTTCGTTAATTTCTAAGTTTTGGGCTTTTTCGTTTAGGAATTGTATGTTGTGGTTGGCTTCTTTTATTTCAAATTCAATCTCTTGATTTTTTTGTTTTATTGTATTTATTTCAGTTTTTAACTTGTCTATACGATTTTCATAATTTTCCAAGTCTTTGGCCTTGTCGTATTTGCCTGTCCTACTTTGTTTCATCAGTTCAAATAATTTTGAAATTTCGTTGTTGAGAGAGTCTTTTTCTTTATTGAGTTCGTTTATGGCTTGGTTTATTTTATCGTTCTTTTCTTTTAAGCTATCAAAGGATTCTTTTGTTTTTTGCTGTTTAATTTTTATTTCTTTTAATTCATTTTCAATTGCTGACTTTTGATTTTTGTAGTATTCATACTTTTCTTTTATGCTTTTTAACTCCATTTCTTGGCCTATAAGCTCTTTTTCTATTTGATTGAGTTGGGCTTTTTTGTCTTTGATGGTTTCTTCGATTTGTTGCATTTTCTTAGTCGTTTGAGTAGTATTTTGATGGTTATTTTCGATTTCCATTTTTAATGATTGTATCTCTTGATCAAGGGTTTTGGTTTTTTCTTCATAGTTTGCTAATCTTTCGTTGTAGAAAGTTATACTTTCTTGCAGATTTTTAATTTCTTCCTTTATTTTTTTGTAGTCAAGGTCATGTGCGTTTTTTGTTACTGTTGCTTGCCTTAACTCGTCTTTTGTTGATTCTAATTCTTCTTTTTGAAGATTAAGTTTTTCTTTTACTTTGTTGTATAGGGTTTGTTTGTTTGCAAGGTCGTTTCTGATTTTGTTAAGATCTTCTTCTATTTCAGAGATCTCTCTTTTTCTTTTAAGAACCGTAGAAGAATGATCGTATTTAGATTTTCCTCCGGTTATGGCACCAGAAGAGTAGACTAACTCGCCGCTGAGAGTGACAATATTTCCAGGATACTTCATTTTCGATATTTTTATAGCTGTTTCGATATTATCGACTAACAGTGAGTTAGAGAAAACGTACTCCATAACCTTTCGATATTCTTGAGTGTAGTTTACTAAATTGATTACAAAGTCTATGGTGCCGGGTTCTTTTAAGAAGTTTTTTGGTAATCGTACTTCAGTCCTTAATAGATCAAGTGGAAGAAGGGTGATTTTTCCATTATTGCCTTTTTTCACAAGATCCAAATACTCTTTTGCCTTTGACGAATTTTTTATTACTATGTTTTGTATTCTTGAACTGGCTATTGTCGAGACCGCTTCTTCATATTTTTCTTCTGTGTTAATTAAATTGGCAACGACATCCACTACGTTATCGTCATCTTTAAAGACTTTGAAAAATTCTTTTATCGTTGTTGAGAATCCTTCGTATTCGTTGATCTGCCTGGTTAAAGATTGATATGTGTAAAACAGATTCTTTTCATTTTGTTGAAGAGAGTCAATTTCTGATAAAAGGGTATTGTAAGAGTTTTCCGTGTGTTTTAACTCGTCGAATTTCTTTTTTAATCTTTGTTCTAATTGAATTTCAGTGCCTTTTGTATGAGAGAGTAGTTCTTCTATTTCTTTCATTTTTTGTAAATTGTTTTCTAATTTTGTTTTCAAGGTATTTATTTGATCTTTTAGTAAGTTAATTCTTTCTTGGTTACTGCTGTATGTTGTTTGGAGGTTTTTTAGTTCTGTTTCTTTCCTTTCTTTTTCTTGAGATGCCTTTGATAATTCGGATTCTAAGGTTTTGAGCGATTCTTCTTGTTTTTCTATTTCCTGTATAATACTATTCTTTTTTTCGTTTATAAGGTTTGTTTTGTTTTGGGTTTTTTCTTCTATTTCTCTAAAATCTCTTTCGTTTTTAGAGAGTTCTTTTAACTGTTGTTCAAGCTTGTTCATTTTTTCTTCTAAAGAGTTTAATTCCCACTCTTTGCTTATTATTGAAGAGTTGTTCTCATTCAGTTCTTCTGTTAAATGGTTTTTTTCATTTTCTATCGTTTGAACCCTTTGCCTGTAGTTTTCTACCATGTCTCCGTTGATGGATAGTTGTTTGTCAGTATCTTCTATTTCGCTTTTTAAATTTCTATAGCTTCTTTCTACTTCAAAAAGCTCTGATAGCAGAGATTTCATTCTTTGAGAATTTTCTTGTATCTCCTTTTGATATGTTTCTATCTTTTTTAGGAAAGATATTTTAGAAGCACCAAAGTACATCTTTCCTATTCTTTTGATTTCATTACGATATTCAAGGTATTTTTTTGCCCTACCAGCCCTAATGGATAAAGATTTTAATCTTTTATCTACAACGAATAGTAAATCGTTGATTCTGTCTAAATTTTCAGTTGTCTTATTCAATAGATTGATCGATATTTCTTTTTTTTCTAAGTACGTGGCTATGTTTGAAGCATCCAACACGATATCTCTAATATTTTCAGGCGAGGAGTTAACTATTTCACCAATTTGGCCTTGTCCAATAATCGAGTAAAAGCTTTTCCCGGTTCCTTTGTTGAATACATTTTGCACTTCTTTAAGTGTGGCGACTTTGTTGTTTACATAGTACTTGTTGGATTCGTCTTTCTCCAATATTTTTGAGATTTTAATTTTTTCATTGTTGTCGTTTTGTACTACTAGCGAAACTTTTGCATAGTTGGAAGAGTCACTTCCATTGCTTCCTATGTGCAATACATCGTTTTTTTCTGATATTCTCATCTGTTTTTGAGATTGCTCTCCTAATAACCATCTAATCGCGTCTACAATGTTTGATTTCCCCGATCCGTTTGGACCGATTATCGCGATAATATTTTTATCCAAATTAAAATATGTTCTTCTGCCAAAACTTTTAAAACCCTCTATCTCTAGGGATAAGAGTTTCAAGTTTGACTCCCTCCAGCATTTTCAAGGCTTTTAATCTTTTCTTCAACTGTTTTAGTAACCTCTTCAACATCCTTGCCTTGTTTTAATGCTCTGTACATGATCCCGATTATCCTCATATCCAGGTACGCGTACCATTTTGGAGATCCTTTAGTAGAACTTTGGTTTCTTAAGAGGTAACTTGGATGAAAAGTTGGGAAGATTTTAATGTCTCCATACCAGTTGAAGAAACGTCCACGCGATTGAGTTATCTTAGATTCACCCGTAAAATAATACAGCGGTGTATTGCCAAGGGTTACGATTATTTTTGGTTTGATAACAATTATTTGCCCATCAAGATAGGATTGACAACTTTTAACCTCTTCTTGTGTGGGAACCCTATTTTGAGGAGGACGACATTTAACTATGTTTGTGATGAAAACATCGTTTCTTTCCAATTTTGCATACTCTTTGAGCATCTTTTCTAAAAGTTGCCCCGCTCTTCCAACGAAAGGTTCTCCCAAAGCATCTTCGTCTGCACCAGGACCTTCACCTACAAACATTATTGGTGAATCAACGTTTCCGGAACCGGGCACAGTATTAGTTCTTGTAAGATTCAAGGGACACTTTTCACATACCTCTATCCTTTTGGCGATCATTTCCATATTCTTTTGTTTTTCCTCGTTGCCGTATAGGAACATTAATATTCCTCCTCACATTAATCCAAATTCAAACCCATCATCACCATATGAGATATTTTTATCGGGTATATAATTGATAAAAAAAGATATTCTGAACGAGGCTAAATCAAACTGGGGTAGTAAGGAAAATTTAGTCTGTACGTTCAACGTCCAGCACACAATTTTTTTCTGTATTTCAAACTCTGTGAAATCCCAGCTTTGATCCTCTATGTCATAATCAAAGGTAATTTTTGCAAATTCACTTTTATCCCTGTTGTTTATGTCGAAGCCTGTTTCAAGAGACTCTGAAATGCGGTAGGTTGTTTCGATTCCAAAAGAGTAATTTGAACTTTTTTCCAAGAAATTTAGGTCTAAGTCGTAGACAGTGTACTCTTCCTTCATGTCAAAATCCCCGTAAATTTTGTTACCTTCATAATAAAAAAGAAAATACGTTAAAACCTCTGGGATCTTTTTGGTGAATGTTTGTTCATGAATATAATACCTATAATCCAATTGTAGCCGATTTCTATTGTACCTCAAAATTTCTCTGTTTTCAATATAATCTACCTTAATCTCTTCTTGATGGCCATAATCAAACTCACTTCTATGGGTTAAAGGGCCAATGACGTTGGTTAGTTTGATGTTTGTTGTATCCGGCTGGATCGTATTGGGATCAGTAGTATCAAACTTGGTCTGTGTTTGTAAGGTATTTTTAGTGTTTAATAGATTTATGTTGGTTTGAGTTTGAAGTTCCATTTCTTGCAAATCTGGGGAATTTTCAGCGTTTCTTAGATCAAAACTTCTGTTTAACTTTGCAGAGTTCGTAAAATTTTTTTCAAAAAGAGAGAAAGAATACCCTACGTAATCGTTGTAATTCAATTCGTCTGTGGCAGAGGGAGTGAGGGAGTTTTCTAAGACCTTTACGTATTCTAATGAGTTACCAAATTCGAAAACACCTAAATCAATTTCTAAGCCCGGTTCTAAAGAGTAATCAAAGAGCGTTTTCCCAGAAGAGTATTCTTCACCGGGTATAAAATCGTTGTTATAGTTGAAGTGAATTGAATCCTCCATGTTGAATTTTAAATCAAAATTATTTCTATCAATCTCATAAAGGGTATCTTTGTAAGAGAAAGTATTTTTAGTTTCTAATCGATTTTTGGTGGTTTCTGTTGCGACGGTGGTGTAAGCGTAATCAAAATCGCCGTACATTCTGGCGAATGTTTCATAGAAGTTGTACTTTCCTTCAATATCTATTTCACTTTCTTTCGTATCCCATATCTGATCCATAGAAAGGTTGGATATGTCCCCATATGAATGAGAGTTGAGCTTGAGCTTTGATAAAGAGATCAAAGATCTCCCATATTTCTTTTGAAAGGCTTGAGATTCAACGTTTAAAAATAGAATATCATCAAATCCCTTAGAATCCCAATAAATGTGTGAATGTATGTTTTTAAGGTCTCCCAAATTCGTTTCCAATTTTGGGATATTTAACGACAGGGATTTTTCTTTTGTTGCTGGTTGAACTTTTAACTCCAATTTTGCAATTTCACTGACTTCGTTATCTTCGAAAAATTGGTAAGAAACTCCTAAGTTGTTATCGTTGGTATCTGGAGAATTCAGACCTGTAGATAGATACAAGCTTCCATATAGAAAAGGGACACCGTATTTTAGTGTCACTTCTTGATCTGTTTCTTGTGTGATTAGATCGTTGGCCGTGTTGTAAGATAAGTGGACTTTCGATCCGTTTTCAAACTTATAATTAATTTCTGTTAGTAGGGAAAATTCGTTGTTATCGTATCCAAACGTGAGAGACATGGGTTCTTCTTCATCTTCTGATAAACTTTGAAAATAGAAAGGTAGGTATAGAACGGGGACCCCGAAAAAACTAAGTACCACATCTCTGGCTATTAAAAAATATCCTGGAAATATGTCGACTTTCCTGGCTGAGAAGTAATAAGTTATACAGTCCTCGCATGTTGTTAATTTCGTCTGGTTTGTTTCTATTATATTTTCTTGCATCGGCTTTTCCATGCTTTCAGACCATATGCGGACTTCTATTTCTTTCTCTGCCTTATACTTTTGTATGGTATATGAATTTACAAAGACTGCGGAATCTTCCTCGAAGTTTACGGTTATCTCTGAGGCTTGTATAGAGATATCTTCATATAGATAAGTTATATCTCCAAAGAAAGTCGCTGCTTTAATCGTTCCATCTTCGTTTAATTCACCTTGAGCTGAATCGGCTTTTATCGTGGAACCTTCATACTCTACATAGACGTTACCTTCTAAAAATAACAGATCATCTTTCAAATAAAAATCTTCACTCGTTATATTTACAGGTGCAGAAAAAAAGGAAGAACCAACAAGAATAAACAATATTACAGAGAAAATTCTTTTCAAAGGCTCGAGAAGTTTGTAAGATACTCTTGTATCCAGCATTAAGAATAGAAAAGTACCAATAATACCAAATATTATGTTGGGGATCCAAACGGATATCGTTGGATTTATTATATGCTCTTTTCCCAAAGCAGACAACCAAGCGCCAGAACCTTGATAAATTATTACCAGCACAAAAGTCGTAATTACACTCCAAGATTTACTTGTTAAATTTAAAAACAAGGACAAGGCAATTCCTAAAATACAAATTACTAAGGGAGCCAACGAGTTAGCAAATTTTGACTGGTAAGAAACTATTAGACCGGAGACATCCAAACCAAGTTTGGAAAAAGTAGTTATTTTTTCTTTTAGTTCCTTTGAGGTCATTTCATTAGCACTTTTAGAGAAGTTCAGAAATTCTTCGACATCTTCTTGAATATCGAGTTGCAATTGATCAAAAGTTATGTCTAAGTCGAGAAATCCATCTTCGTTGGTTCTGAACATCCTTCCGTTTTTCATGTACCAACCGTCAGGACCTTTTTGAGCTTGTTGAGCGTTAAAAACAGCGGTGTAATCATTTTTAACCTCGTATAAGAGCACGTCGTATAAAATTCCACTTTCTCTATCTATCTGTTTTACAAAGAGGTATCTTCCATCACCAACATCCACAAATTGGTTTTCTTCGATCTGTGCTTGAGGCCTTTGATAGACGTACAATGCCATAGCTTCTTTTGCCTTGTAGTTTGATACGGGTACGATGGTGTTGAAGAGTGCAAATGTGAAAAAAGATAACAAGAGAGAAATCGTCATGAAAGGTATGATTAATTTTTTCATCGGTATTCCCAACGTTTGTAGAGCAATTATTTCGTTTGCAGAGGAGAGTTTTGAAATAACCCAAAATATACCAAAAAGCACTCCCACAGGAATGCCCATGGAGATAAAATATGGTAGGTGATACCAAATCAATATCAGTAGTTTTGAAAATCCCACATTGTTTCTAACGATTATTTCAGATAGTTGGTAAAGTAACTCCAAGCTCACAAAGACTATAAAAGCAATTAAGCCCATAAAAAATGGCGGTATGAATTCTTTTGAAACGTATTTGAAGAGCTTCTTCATGGGTTTTCTTCTCCCAAGAAATAGAAGAGTTCTAAATCGTTATTTCTACATTTGTACAGTTCTCCTGTCAACGCCCAAATGATATTTTCAGAGATGTTTGTGATAAAATCTGAAAAGTTTGCTAAATTGTTTAAGACTTCTATATGAAGAGAAGCGGATTTAATAGATTCTTTGGACTTGTACAAGTACGATTTGTAGGCTTCGATCAGTCCTTTCACTTCTTCGTTGAGAATACAACTTTTCTTGGCTTTTTCAAAAAAACTTTCTTTTACCTGATCTGTCATCAATTTGGCGGCTTTGATATTGATCAAATCTGATAGTGAGGATAAAACAAGTGAAAGGTTCTCTTTGGTTAATTCCAAACTGTCTTCAAAATTTGTAGCGTTTACAGTAGAAGGGGTTTTGAGTATTTCAATTATCAATTTGGCATTTTTTTCGCATATGTCTCCCATGTTTTCAAATATTTGGACTAATTTTGAGCTCATGAAACAAGCTTTTAAGTAAATGCCTGTGTAATTACCAGAGGACAATAAGATAACGCTTTCATAATTTAGGCTTGCTTCGATGAAATCTAATCTGTCGTCTTGATTTATTATTTCTTTTGCTAATTTATCGTTTCTTTCGAGATAAGCATCCCCAAATTTATAGTACATTTCTTGAACTATTCTACCCATTCTCAAGACATTATTCAAATATCGTGTCAATCGATTTAAACTGATGCTGTTGATTTGGCTGACATTCTCTTTTTTGAACAAATTATATGCCTCCTAAAATTATTCAAACCTTCTGCCAAACCCCAATTTTTTATCCAACGCATTGAGATAATTGTTGCCATTTCTTTGGGCAAGTTTTATCGTCATCTCACTGGAAGTCACAAATATTGACATCCCTGGTTCCATCCTATGAATGATATCTCCATCCCCGGTTACATATACAAAGCCTTTGCTCATGTTTTTCAAAATGATCTCTATCTTTTGCGTTGGAGGAGCTATGAAGGGCCTAATGTTGAGGGCATGGGCGGCTAATGGGATGAGCTGAACAACATTCAATTCGGGGTGGATTATGGGACCTCCAGCAGATAAGGCATACGCAGTGGATCCTGTCGGCGTTGATACAATTAATCCGTCTCCAGCGAATGAGAATAAAGTGTGTTCCTCAATTTTTACATCAACGTTCATAGTACCTAATGGTTGGCTTTTCAATAAGACGATATCGTTTAAAACAACGACTTTTTTGGTGCCTACATGACATTCTAAAAGGTGTCTAAACGAAAAAGAAATGTTATCTTTTTGTATATCCTCGATCAGCTCTTTTATCTCAGAACTGGAATAAGAACTCAAGAACCCTAAATTCCCAGTATTAACAGCTATTACCGGTTTTGAATATATTGCGGCAATTTCAGCTATTTTCAATACCGTCCCATCGCCCCCAAAAATCACGAAAAAATCGGCTGCTTGGGCTTGTTTTTCCTCCACAGTAGAACCCGCCGCAGCGTAACCAAGAACCTCTATATTGCTTTCATTAAAAGGTTTTAATATGTTTTCTTCAAGGTCATCGTTAGAAAGCTTAAGTGGATTGTAAAAGATAAAGATCTTCATAAAAACTACACTCCAATCCTATAACCTAACTCCAATAGAGATTGTACCAAAAATCTATCTAAAAACATCAATATCAAAAAGGCAATCATTGGAGATAGATCTATGTTGCCTATAACTGTGGGTATAAATCTTCTTATTGGATTCAAAATTATATTGGCAACTGAATCAATAAAACCTCGAAGTCTGTTGTATTGGAAGGGCATGATGAAACTTAATAAAGCGGATACAATTATACAAAATTCAAAAAATACTATTGCTATTCTTAATATACTTGCTAATGCTATTAAAAGATTTGCTATTACAAACATTTTTTCCTCCTTGTGTTATCGTTAAAAACTCTAAAACTTTGTGTCAGCGCCCCTTCGCCCCGCTCCCCACCCTTCTAAGGAAGGTATATGAGTTTTGCTTATTAACCTTATACCCTATTCTGGAAGATAACGGTTTCCAAAGATTCTTGTTCCTATTCTTAAAAGAGTGGCACCTTCTTCTATGGCTATTTTGTAATCGTTAGTCATTCCCATAGATAGTTCCTTTATCGAAGGGTATTTTTTATTTAGGTTGTCTCTGAGTTCTCGTAAGCTTCGAAAGACGTTTCTTATAACGTCAACTTTCTCAGTGTAAGGAGCCATTGTCATTAAACCGATTATTTTTATATTTTTAAAAGATGTTGCATCTTGCAAAAATGCCTCTACTTCGTTTGGAATGAGTCCGGCTTTGGAGTTTTCACCAGATATGTTTATTTCTAGAAGAACTTTTTGTGTTTTATTTATTTCTTCGGCTTTTTTTTGAATTTCCTCTATTTCTTTCATTCTCCAAACTGAATGTATATATTCTGCGATAGGAACGATGTATTTTATTTTGTTGGTTTGTATCCTGCCTATGAAATGCCATACAATGTCAAGGTTTTTGAGATCTTCATATTTTTCTCTTAATTCCTGAGCCTTATTTTCTCCAAAATCTTTATGACCTTCTTCGTATAATGTTTTTATGTTATCACTTGGAAAATTCTTTGAAACAGCAACTAATTTTATAGAGTTCAGATCTCTACCTGATTTTTCTGTAACTTGTTGGATCTCATTTAACAAGGTGTGATAATTTTCTATTAGAAAATTATTCATTAAGCTCCCCCCATAAACTGATATTGTGATTGGAAGTTTTATAGGTGTAATTTAGTTTTTGGTAGGCTTTTTCAGTTGCCACCCTACCTCGAGGGGTCCTGATAATGAAACCTGCTTGTAGTAGAAATGGTTCATAGACCTCGCTGATTGAATCGGGTTCTATCCCAATCGATGAAGCTAAGGCATTTATACCCACCGGCCCACCTTCATAGTTTTCTATTATTGTTTTAAGAATTTTTCGATCCATTTTATCTAAGCCATCTTCATCCATTTCTAATAATTTCATTGTGTTGTCCACATCTTCAGCTTCTATGATGTTTTTTCCAGAAACTTGGACAAAATCCCTAACTCTTCTCAAGAGTCTGTTGGCGATCCTGGGGGTTCCCCGAGATCTTTGAGCTAGAATGAGAGATGCATCTTCTTTTATTTTTATATTGAGTATGTCTGCACTCCTTTTTATGATTAAGTTGAGGTCTTTTGGAGAGTAGAAATCGACTTCCAAAATTATGCCAAACCTACTTCTCAGTGGTGGGGCTATAAGGCCTAATCGGGTAGTGGCACCTACCAACGTGAAAGGTTGTAAGTCAATCCTTATAGAACGAGCAGAAGGTCCTTTCCCAATAACAATGTCAAGTTGAAAATCCTCCATAGCTGAGTATAAGATTTCTTCCACGGTTCTATTCAGCCTGTGGATCTCGTCTATGAATAGTACGTCGCCATTTTCTAAGTTGGTTAAGATGGCGGCGAGGTCTCCTGCTTTTTCGATTACAGGACCGCTTGTAATTTGCAAATTAGCCCCTAGCTCATTTGAAATTACATAAGCTAGGGTTGTTTTACCTAAACCAGGAGGACCTGCTAAAACTACATGATCCATCGCTTCTTTTCTTATTTTAGCAGCTTCTATCGCGACCTTTAACTTTTTTTTTATGTTGTCCTGGCCTATAAATTCATTCAAGTAATTTGGTCTTAATTTCTTTGATCCTGTATCCTCTCCAATAAAAGAGGGATCCAGTAACCTCTTTGGGTTTGTATTTTCTTTTTCGATCATTTTAAAAACTCCTTAGGATCTTATGGGTAAACTCTGTAAAGTGTTCTTGCAAAAGGGATAGCTTCCCTAATGTGTTCTAAACCGCATATCCAAGCAACCGTTCTTTCAACGCCTAAACCGAAACCACTGTGTGGAACGCTACCAAACTTTCTTAAATCTATGTACCATTGGTATTGATCTAAAGGAAGATTGAATTCTTTTAATCTGTCTATTAGGACTGATTCTTCCCATATTCTTTCGGAAGCCCCTATTATTTCTCCATAACCTTCGGGGGCAAGTAAGTCGTCACAGAGTACAACATCAGGGTTGTTTTCATCAGGTTGCATATAGAAAGCCTTAACTTTCCTAGGATACTTTTCCACAAAGAGTGGTTTTTCAAATTGAGAAGCCAGTACACTTTCTTCATCTGCGCCGAAATCTTCTCCCCATTCTACTTCAAACCCTTTTTTCTTAAGAAAATCAATTGCTTGCGTGTAAGTCATTCTTTCAAAGGGGGGCTGAATTTTTTGTAGTTTATTTGTATCCCTACCAATTTCTTTTAGATCATCAGAAGCATTTTCTAATACCCTTTTGATTATGAAAGAAACCAAGCTTTCTTGTAATTTGATGTTGTCTTCATGTTTATAAAAAGCTACTTCGGCTTCATTCATCCAAAATTCGATTAGATGTCTTCTTGTTTTTGATTTTTCGGATCTGAATGTAGGGCCTAGATTGTACACCTTTCCAAAGGACATCGCCGCAGCTTCTAAGTAAAGTTGACCTGTTTGTGCTAGATATACCTCTCCATAATCGAAATAGTCTAATTTGAATGTGTTACCAGCAGATTCCCCTATAGAACCAGTAAATATAGGGGTGTCTATCAAGGTAAAATTATTTTGATTATAAAAATCTCTAATTGCCTTTAAAATTTCGTTTCTAATATTTAAGATATGAAACTGTCTTCTTGATCTGATCCATAAATGCCTATTTTCCATTAAAAAGTCTATGCCATGCTCTTTTTTAGAAATGGGATAGTCTTCAATGGGTTCTTGTATTTTTTTGAAAGAAGTTATATGTAATTCAACGTTTTCAGGAGATCTTTCGTCTTTTTTTATGGTTCCTTGTAAGATTATGCTGCTTTCCATTTTTATTTTTCTTATGTTTTCAAAGGTTTCATCATCAAAATCCTTTTTTTCAGCTATTCCTTGAATGAAACCAGTTCCATCCCTTAACTGTAAGAAAGCAATTTTACCGCTGCTTCTTTTGTTCCATACCCATCCCCGAAATTCTACTGTTTCATTGATGTGTTTTTTGAAGTCTTTTATATATACCCAATTTGGAATCATGCCTCCACCTCCAAGCGTTAAGGGGCTTTGCCCCTTAAGATCCCCAGAATCAAAATCATATTTTTGTTTTAAAATATTTTTTTGCACAAAGTAGCAAAAGGGCTTTGCCCCTTAATCTTCTGTTTTAGCGCCCTTTCACCCCGCTCCCCACCCATAAGGATGAAAAGGGTAAACTCCACTACCCCCCATTAGGATGAATGTGGCTTCGCCCCGATCAACCTTCTTTGAGTGTTTCATACTCTTTGGCAACTTGCATAAAAAAGGTATCCAGTTCTTCGTTAACAATGAGAGCTACTTTTTGTGGCGGGAGATACATTTCTGATATTTCTCCTTTGTTCACAACTATTATCTTGCCTTTAGTTAAGGATGGCAACATTGCTGCTGGTATAACCGCAAGAGAAGATCCTAAAACCAAGACAAGTTCCGAATTTTTCATCAAAACTTCCGATTCAGTTAAGTATTTTACAGGTTCTCCAAAAAATACTATGTCTGGTTTTATTATTCCACCACAGTTATCACACCTTGGTACTGTTTCGTTGTTGACCTTTTCTAATATTTCTTCTTGAGAATACTCTCTATTACATTTTGTGCAGTAATTTTTCCAGCATCCTCCATGGATTTCATAGACTTTTTTTGAACCGGCTTTTTGGTGTAAAGAGTCTATGTTTTGAGTTACTATCCCTTTTAATTTTCCTTCCTTTTCAAGTTGAACTAAAAATTTGTGAGTAAAGGTTGGTTCTGCTTTCGTTATGTACTCCAAAAATTTTTTGTGAAACTTATAGAACAAAGAAGGATCCAGATAGAAATAATCTAAATCGAAAATTCTCTCAGGATTTTCTATATTTGCCTTCGTGTAGATCCCGTTAGGGCCTCTGAAATCGGGGATACCTGCGTTAGTAGACATCCCCGCACCACTTAAGACCGCAATGGAATTTGAATTATAAATTAATTCGGCAAATTTTTTTGCAACTTCAGACATCTTTTTCTCCTTTTAAAAACTTCAAAAGTTCTTGGGCGGCTATTAATGGACCTTGGTCTTCATAGCCTTCTACACCAAGTTGTGTCCGAAGTGTCCCGACTTTGACGTTACTTTTCATTAGAGTTTCCATGTATTTTCTAGCAATTTTTTCGTGTTTTTCTCTTCTTTGGATTGCACCAAAGGGATTGGCAAAGTAACTATAGGTTAGACCTTTCTCTGAAGTAGTACCTTTTGCCATTCTTGCACCTTTGGAGAATATATCTAAAGCCTTATCTACGTCATTAAAAAATTCGATTGGTGGTTTGTTGTCGTCTATTTTTTCATAGTTGTTGGCGTAAAAGAAATAATCAATTTTAGTAGGTCTTATGATATCTTCGTAATTGGAGTATGGTACTATAACTCTGGCGTTGGTTATGTTTGGATTCAAAAAGATACTTCTATCCATAGCGGAGTAGGCATAACCTGGTTGTAAGTCATCTAGTCTAACAAAAGCACCAGTTTCTGTCCCATACGCAACCACGGTTCCATCTTCTAAAATATCTAATGATCCCATATCATCTATCAATATATTTACTTCGGATACTTGTTTTCTTATTCTATTTAAGGCATCCAATGTTTCAGATTTTCCCGCTCCACTATCTCCCATTATCATTACGTTGAAACTTTTTCCATCCCTTAACTTTATTTCAGCTAAAGCCCCGTGAATTGGTAGTCTATCTTCGTCTATTACTATTAAGTTGTGAATCGTCAATACCATTTTCTTCATATAACCAAAGTAGTCTATAGAAGGATCATCTCCGACAAGCCCTACGTAAGTTCCATCATCTTCTTTATAGATAATACCATTGTAATCGTCTTCATCCTCAAAAAAACTTTTATTCATACCGAAAATGTATATGCCATCAGGTCTTCTGTTTTCTAAACTTTCAAAATCTGCAAACTCGTACAAATTTGCCAAACCTGCTGCCATCGCAAAGTATTCCTTGTAAACAACAACGAATATCAATTTGTCGTTAACGTATATAGGGAACACCAGCCAATCCTGTGGATTTTCAATATTAATTTTGTTTAATATAGGGCGATCGACAACTTTGAATACCCCTCTTCTTTTATTTGAGTATGTATAAAAGATAACAGGTGGTTCCAATACTACGCTCCAAACATATTCCATGTTGTATAAAAAATCAGCGTCGGCTATTTGAGCTTCTGGTTTTGTTCTAGGTCGATCAACTATAAATCCAGCTTGAGCTCCACTGGGAAGTTGCCTGAGCACTTTTACCCTTCTGGCTGATATATTAACAAGGATTTGTCTATATACTCCCAAGACTAAGCTTTTTAAATCAGAGTTGTTTTTAACTAAGGATATTTGTTTGTGAATTCTCGTTCTTGAGTTGTGACTAAATGGATCCGCTTTTTTCATGAATCTGTGTTTTGAACGCCATAGATTGAAAGTATCTTCAACAAAGAGAGCCAACGTTTCTCTGTATGAAGATAATTTTGGGAAACTAAAGTAAGAGGATTCATCCAAATGGTCTAAGCTGTTTAAAGATAATGCTAAGAGTAGTTGTCGGATTTGTTCTAAATCGTACCTTTCATGAACTTTTTGTTTGGTTTCATCTACTAGAAATAATTGAAAAAAAGGATACAACGTATTGCGTGTCTCTTCGGCATCCTCGATTAATTCTGAAATTATTTCTAGTAGATAACTTGAGTTTAGTATTTGAGATATGTTACTATAAGATACCTCCCCGGGAATCAATACAGTTCTTTCATAACTCATTTTTTAACCCTCCCTTTTAACGGTCTTTAGAAATTAATCAACTTCGCCTAATATTTCGCCGATGGTTTTCAAAACCTCTTTTAACCCTTCTTTTGTTTTTGAGGAAAAAGGCATATATATATATTCACCATAAGTTGAAAAACTTCTTTTGATATCTTCAAAAAGTTTAGCTTTTTCAGATTTCGTTAATTTATCAGATTTTGTTAAGATAAACAAAAAAGGTGTTCCTAGATCTTTGAGCCATTCTACCATAGCATAATCCAATTTTTGAGGCATATGTCTATGATCGATAAGCAAAGAAACGGCACTCAAAGAAAATCTGGTTTTAAAGTACTCGTTCATCAGTACGTTCCATCTTTCTTTTTCCTGTTTTGAAACACTTGCAAAACCGTATCCCGGTAAATCAACAAAGTAATATTTATCATTCACCAAGTAATAATTGATGGATCTGGTTTTTCCTGGAGTAGAACTTACTTTTGCTATTTTAATGCCTAAAATGGCATTCAAAAAGCTTGACTTTCCAACATTGGACCTCCCTGCAAAGGCGATTTCTTTTTTATCTGGTGGTGGGAGATCTTCAATTTTGTAGACGGTTTTTATTAATTGAGCTTTGTATACTTTCAAAATGTCGATGGTCCTCCTCTACAGTTCTTTGATTTCAACTTTTGCTTCATTAGGATCTATTATACCATAAGTTGCCTTCCCAGTTAGCCATCCAGAAAATTCTCCTGGGTTTAGTACAACGGTTTTACCGGTTTTCCTATTTACTATTTCATGGGTATGACCAAAAAATACATAATCATAAATCCCTGAATTTTCAGCGGCTTCTAAGGAATATGGTTCATGCATCAGAAATATTTTTTTACCATCTTTTTCTATGGTAATGGGTCCGTTTTTTATCTTTTTATTTGATCTTTCATAAAGTAGTAACTTTTCTCCGTCGTTGTTACCGAAGACACCATAAAAATCGATATCGTCATAGATTAGATATGGTAAAGTAAAAGGTGCTACAAAGTCTCCACAATGGAAAATGGTATCGACATTGTACCTTTGGATTATATCTGGGATCTTTTTAAGTTTATCCATGTTGTCGTGAGAATCTGATAATACTAACCACATTAGATCGCCTCCTGCTTACCATTTTTTGTCGATCCATCTGATATAAACGACCATGCCACTTTCAACGGATATTTCTATTTTGTTTTCTTTAGCTTCGTTGCTGATTCCTAGGGATTTGAAATCAAAGATATCTTTTTTATTTAATGGATATTTGAACCCTTTAAGAGTAAGCCCCCTAACGGGTTCTCCTATTCTTAAAATGGACCAACTTTCACCGATCCGGGCTTCTTCTTCCACTTTTTTATTTACTATACCAATTTTTACGTCTTCTTCTAGGATAACGGGATTTAGATCTATGTATTCGGCTAGGAGAAATACACTTGCCATTTCTTGATCGATGCGATTACCCAAAACCCCTGATAATATAACGTTTTTATAGTGATTTTCTTTCAGAAATATTAAAGCCAATTCCGTGTCGATTTCATCTTTTTCTTTTGGATATTTCAATATTTCTGTGTTGTTATCTTCAGCCCACTGAAGGTCTTCAATAGAAGCAGAATCAAAATCTCCTATTAAATAGTTAGGTGGTAAGTTTAACTTTTTGAAGATTTTGATTCCAGCATCACAGGCGATTGTCAAGGATGCCTTTTGTATCATTTTCTCGTAAAATTCCAAAGAGCTTCTTTGTTCTGCTCCAGATATTATATAGATTATAATTTGATCGCCTCCTAATTGGATTATAGGTTCATGAGTTTAATAAATGGATTGTCTTATATAGATTGTCAGCAATTATTTTTGGTGTTAAACAGTAGTTTGTGTACTCTAAAGATAAATCTCTTGCAGTTTTATATACTACATAGCTTCCAATTAGGCAAGCTTGCATCGTTGTTAAACCTTGAGCAATATACGATCCGATAACTCCTGATAGTAAATCTCCCGATCCTCCCTTGGCTAGACTTGAATTCCCTGTTATGTTGAAATATGTTTTTTCGCCGTTTGTTATCAAGGTAGTTGATGATTTGAATACGATGGTGCAGTTCAACTCTTTTGCGTACTCTTCCAAGCCGAAGACGTCGTTTTTTAAGTTTTTATAAACCTTTGATAGTTCTCCTACATGAGGGGTTATAACAAAATTTCTGTTTAATTTTACATCTTTATCTTTTAAAATGGATAGAGCATCTGCATCTAAAACGAATAATTTGTTATCTTTGTAGGTTTCAACTAATTTTTTAACAAAGCCTTTTGCATTTTCAGTTATACCGGGACCTAAAACTATAACGTTGGATTTTTCGATTTCTTCCTTTAAATTTTCAACGTCTTTTTCTTCAAAGTGTTCTTTTTTTAAAGACTTATAGATTATGGATGGTTCAAGAGTTAAAACGTTTGATGAATCACCTGGTGTAATCAGTTTAACCATACCAGCTCCAGTTCTTTGAGCTCCAATAGCTGAAAGGATAGGGGCACCAGGGTATTTTTCACTGCCTGCGAGTATTAGAACCGTTCCAAATTTGTATTTGTAAGAGTCTTCAGGCCTGTTTGGAAGTAAGTTCTTAACGGTATCTTCTAGTATGAGTTCTCGATTGATTGAGTTTACCAGCGAGTTGTCGAAAGATAGAGGAGCAACTTTTATTTCTCCACAATATTCTCTTGCAGGATAGAGTAGATGGCCAATTTTTAAAAAGCCGAATGTAACCGTTTGATCGGCTTTAACTGCCGTTCCTAGAACTTCACCTGTGTCAGATGATATTCCCGATGGAACGTCAACTGATAATACTTTTGATCCTGAAGAGTTTATTTGTGTTATCGCTTCAGCAACCTCCCCCTTGACTTCTCCTGTCAAGCCTATACCTATTAACCCGTCTATTATGAGATCGTATTGCGAATAATTAATTTTGTCAACGTTGAAGCGATAAATATTAATTTCGTATTTTTTGGCGATCTCAAGTTGCTTTTTAAAGCCAGGACTCCCTTGAGTTGGATCGCCTACTATAAGTATTTCAACGTTGTAGCCTCTATTTTTTAGGATCCTACCCGCTGCAATACCATCACCTGCGTTGTTACCCTTTCCTACTACACATAGAATGGAATTTGGTTCAAAGGTTTCCGCTATGTCAGCTACAGAAAAAGCCGCTTGCTCCATCAGCGTTTCTGGGGCTATTCCTTTCTCTATAGTCAATTTGTCTATTAATTTTGCCTGGGAAGAAGTGAGTATTTTCAATTTTTTCACCTCTAAACTTTTTATTTGTTTTCCATGTTCAAGATCAAATCATTTTTTGAACACATTTCTTCGGTTTTTGGTCCGTAAGAAATGTAGTCAATATCAACACCGATTTGTTCTTCAATATACGATAAATATTTTAAGAAATTAATATCGTTGGTATCTTTCCAACCGTTCAATTCAGTGTAAATAGGTTTGGCAACAAAAAAGTCGTACGAGGAGGATGGAGTATCTTTTGTTTTTCCGTTGACCTCATAATGTGTACAAACTTTTATCTTATCTAACCCGTTTAAAACGTCCGCCTTGGTGATTACAAGCCCTGTTAAACCAGATCTTATTTTTGCGTATCTCAAAGCAGGGAGATCTAACCAACCAACCCTTCTTGGCCTTCCTGTTGTCGCACCGTATTCTTTTCCCAATTCCCTAATTTTGTGAGCTTCTTCTCCAAAGATTTCTGTTGGGAAAGGTCCCGATCCTACCCGTGTTGTGTAGGCTTTGAGTACCCCATACACCTCATCTAATTCAAACGTTGAAAATCCAACTGAAGAAACTCCATGAGCCATACACGAAGATGAGGTGACAAAAGGATAGGTGCCAAAATCTAAATCTAACAAAACGCCTTGAGCTCCTTCAAACAGTACCGATGTACTTCTGAAAACATTCCCCATCTCTACCGCACTAGCGTAATTTATCTTCAATTTTTCCAATTCATTTTTGGTTTTCATCAAGTATTCAAACACATCATCTTTTGAAGTTTTTAATTTGTTCCCATACAGACTATTTTTTAGGTAATATATGTCTTCTAAACGTTCTTTAAGCATTTTTTCATCAAACAGGTAGTAGAGTTTTATACCTTCCCTTGATACCTTATCGGTATAGGCAGGTCCGATTCCTCTTTTTGTTGTTCCAATTGGCTTTTTTCTCATACTTTCTATAATTTCGTCTTCTTCTTTATGCCACGGGAGGACCAAAAAGGCTTCTAAATCAATGTAAAATTTAGAGGACATTCCAGGAAAATCAGCTTCTAGTATATTTAGTTCCTCTACAAGTTTTTCTAAATCTAAAACCATTCCTGCACCTAAAAAACCTTTAGATTGAGAATTGGGCATAATAGAAGGAAGCATATGATTCACATATTTTTTGTCTTTGTAATAGATAGTGTGACCTGCGTTCGCCCCTCCAGAAAAACGTACGATCCATTCAAACTTTTCTGAAAAATAGTTGACAACCTTACCTTTACCTTCATCGCCCCATTGGGCACCTACAATCGACATTTTTTTCATGATTTTTGTACGATGATACCGTACCTTCCTCCCTTCCTGTGATAAAAAATATTGTAATTTTTTTAATAATGATAGGTTTCATTGTGCAATATCTTGTTAACTCTAAACAATTGCTCTAAAAGAATCAAAACCGCAAATTCGTGGGTAAAAGTCATTTTAGATAACGATAAAATATAATCAGCTTTATTGGAAATTTTATCAGAATGTCCTAAAGGACCACCAACAATGAAGTTTATATGTTTCCCTTGCGAAGAGGTTTTTGTGCGGTCATAAAATTCAGAAAATTTTACAGAATCCATTTGTTCTCCTCTCTCATCCAATAAAACGTTGAAAGAATCCGGGAAATATTTTTCAAACTTTTTGAAATCTTTATCTTTGTAAATTGAAGGTGGTGTCTTGTTTAAATCTCCGGACAAAGGAAGTTGTATTAGTTCAATTCGTTCAAATTTCTTTATCCACTTTAAATATTGCTTGACTCCATCTATTATATAGGGACTTTTTAAAGGTCCTACGACTATGATTCTAGTCATTTTTCCTCGTTTGAAATATGTTTTGTTTTGGTGATCTGTGATTCGGTTAGCAATTTTTCTTCTATTGTAAATAATTCTCCATCCAAGTTACCGATTAAGTTTTTAAACGAATGTAAAAACAATTTTCCCGTTAAAGGAGATGGGAGAGTTACTTTTTCTATTTCGCTGCCAAAATGTTCTATTATCGTTTTAACTTTGCTGTAGAGCAAATAGAGTGATACATCCCCTTCTTTTGCATTTAGAGTGAGACTGAATTTACCGTTTTGTTTTCTTTCTAAAAATACACTGGCGGGTAAATTCAAACTTATTTCTTGTTTTATTTGTTCTGCTAGCCATCTGTCTGAGGTGTTAATATGGAATTCCAAAGATATTAGAAAATCTCTAACCCCCATAATAGTTGCTCCTGCAGTGGGATGAGGATGATTTGGACCAAAGTCTGGTTCCCATTCAGGGAAAGACATTTTTTTTGCTAAGAATTCAAATTCACCTTTTCTTAAGGTGTTAATATTTCTACGATAATCGTTTCTGGCTGATTTTTCGTATAGATATATAGGCAATTCAAAACTTTCAGAGATTTTTTTTGCTAATCTTTTTACAAGATTATCCGCCTCATCAAAGGTTGTAGATATTAGCGGTACAATCGGGATGACATCTACGGCACCTATTCTTGGATGATACCCACTATGATTTCTGAGATCTATATTTGCCACGCATATTTTCACCATTTCGAATAAGAAAGTCTCTATTTCGTTTAATTCACCTACAACACTGATGAAGCTTCTATTGAAGTACTCATCACTTTTACAAGAAATAAACCAAATCTTATCAAAATTCTCAGAAAGGTCTTTGATTCGGTTGATTAATTCTTTGTTTTTCCCTTCACTGATGTTTGGTAGAGTTTCTACGATTTTCATTTTTGAATCACCTCGTGATGTTTTTTTCTATCATTAAACCTTTTGTTGCAACCCCTAGTATTATAGAAAAAGTAACAAAAGAAGAGCCACCATTTGATAATAAAGGCAGAGGGATGCCTGTAACTGGCAACATGCCAAGATTCATTCCAATATTTTGAAAAATATGGAAAAAGATCAAAAATGCAGATCCAACATAAAAATACTTCCAAAATAGGTCATCGCTTTTTTTGTATCCTTCGTATAGTCTCCAAAGTATTGCCGAATAAAGTATTAGAATAAAACTTACCCCCAAAAATCCAAACTCTTCTCCAATAACGGAAAGTATAAAATCTGTATGACTTTCAGGTACGAATCCACTCAAATTCATGTATCCATTCATGTATCCTTCCCCTAGCAAACCTCCAGAACCTATAGCTTTTATCGCTTGAGCGGTGTTATAATAATAACTTAGAGAGTAGGTTTGAGGAAAGAGAAACCCTATTATCCTACCTTTTTGGTATTCTTGGAGGTTATAAAAAATTATAGGACTGCCAATCAAAGCTAATCCTAAGGAATACTGCCATAATTTTTCGAACCTTCCTGAAACAAAAACTAGTACAAACCAGGTGAATAGTACTATAATAGAAGTGCTAAAATCCGGTTCTTGGTATATCAACCCTGCAGATAAAAAAATCATTATTGATGCAAAATAAAACTTTTTATTATCATTTTGAGAAAGAACATAACTAAGATATAATAACAATGCCAGCTTAAATATTTCAGATGGTTGGAAACCCACAGGTCCCAGCCTTATCCATCTTTTAGCCCCACTAATTGGTGTGGTGAATAGTACTAAAACCAAGGCAAGAATTACTAAATAAAATAGAATAGGGGTATATTTCTTAATAAACCTTTCTGGAATAAAAATGCTAATGGCAAAAAAAGCGATCCCTAGAATGATCCACATTAATTGTTGATTTTCTATGCCTTCTAAAGGACTGTTGATTACAGCACTCTTAACAGATAAAAATCCAAAAATTGCCAATGAAACGTAAGCGATAACGAGGATAAATTCTATTTTTTTAATACGTTCTTTTCTTTCACCTATTAAATTTGTAATAAAAAAAGAATTCACTGAAAGTATCTCCCTTTACAAATTTTGATAAGAGTTTGCCTTTGATCAACCATATATTATATCATATTGATATATTAAAGTTTTTAAGAGGAGGAAAAGTCTGCTAAAATGATAGGTGATAATTTGATTCTTCTAGATAAAATTGATTCAACGAACAACTATATCAAAAAACACTGGCGTGAACTACCATCAGAAACTGTTGTTTGGGCTTTAGAACAAACAGAAGGTTACGGGAGGAATAACAAAAGGTGGTATTCTCCTTTGGGAGGTTTATGGTTTTCTGTGTTATTCAAGCCCCGTAAAAGGCCTTTGATTCCTTATTTTTACTTGAGAATGTATTCTTTGGTGATTTATAATGTCTTGAAAAAAAAATATAAGTTGGATCCCATCATTAAATGGCCTAACGATATTTTGCTTAATTCTAAAAAGGTGTGCGGAATTTTGGGAGAGAGCGTTTATGAGGATGGTACACCAAGTTGCGTTATAGTGGGAGTAGGAATAAACGTTAACAATGAATTACCTGAAAAAGTTTCCAACAACTCAATTGCTTTAAAAGATGTTATTGGGAAAGAAATTCCTTTGAGGAAACTTTTAAATGAACTAAACCATGTTGCTTATCATAGGTATTATCTAAAATATTTCAAACCTAAAGCAATTTCATCCATTACAAAAATGTGGTTGAATCATTTGAATGTGAAAGTAGGGGATAAGGTCCAAGTATCAGTTGAAAATAATGGAAATATTTACGGCACAGTAAACGAAATTCAGTCAGATTATTTGGAAATAATAGACAATAACGGTGAGATAAGAAAAATAAACTCTGGCGAATTAATTGTGTTATAATCTTTAAGTAAGGGAGCAAATGGTCTTTACTTATGATACAATATATTTGTTGGACTTAGATCCACAAAATAACTCATAATAACTTATAATATTTCTTAGAATGAATTTTTTGGGGGAAGTTTTGGTTTTTAAAAGAATAAGATATAAAGAGAGTAATTTTTTATTTCTATGGGGAGGTATATAATGTCATTAAAAGTCCTTATTTCAGAGGAGGAAATTCAAAAAAAGGTCGAAGATTTGGCTAAGCAAATAGATGATTATTATAAAAATATAACGGATGAAATTGTCGCGGTATGTGTCTTAAAAGGATCCGTCAATTTCTTTAGTGATTTGGTAAAAAAGATACATTTGAACGTTAATTATAATTTTATACAGGTATCTAGTTATTCTGGGGATATAACCACGGGAAAAGTAAAGGTAAAAAGTTGGCTTGATGAGCCCCTTGAAAATAAACATGTTTTAATAGTCGAAGACATCGTGGATACTGGGAATACATTAAAATATATAGTAAAATATTTAGAGATGCAAAATCCTTCCTCTTTAGAAATTACATCTATTGTTTTAAAAACAATTCACGAGCATGGAATTCAAGTAAGATTTCCTGGTTTTGAAATTGGAGATAAATTTATAGTAGGGTACGGATTGGATTACAATGAAAAATATAGAAATTTACCTTACATTGGATATATAGAATAAGGAGGCTAATATTACATGGATATTGAACAGTACGTATCAAAAGTGAGAGAAGCAGCTAAGTATATTCAAGAAAAAACCACGAAAAAGCCCAGAATTGCGATCGTTTTAGGGTCTGGATTAGGGAAAATTTCACAAAATTTAGAAGATGCCCTAGCAATCCCTTATTCTGATATTCCTAACTTCCCCCGCTCTACCGCTCCAGGCCATAAAGGCGAATTAATGATAGGGAGTTTAAAGGGTAAAGATACGTTACTTATGAATGGAAGATTTCATTACTACGAAGGGTACACTATGAAAGAGGTTACCTTTCCAATACGTGTAATGCAAGAATTAGGTATTGAAACTCTTGTATTGACTAACGCAGCAGGAACATTAAATCCTGATTTTGAAGTGGGTGTACCGTGTATAATCACGGATCACATCAACTTTTTTGGTGACAACCCCTTGATTGGACCAAATTTCGATGATTGGGGTCCTAGATTTCCAGATATGACGGAAGTTTACTCGAAATCTTTGGTGCAAGAAGCCTTTAAATCTGCTAAAAAACTTAATATTAGAGTATATTCTGGTGTATATTTAGGTTTAAGCGGTCCTACATTTGAAACACCTGCTGAAATGGCTATGATGAGAAATTTTGGCGCCGATTTGGTCGGGATGTCGACTGTACCAGAGGCTATAGTTGCAAAACATGCTGGTATGGAGATTTTGGGTATCACCGCTATAACTGATAAAGCTGTTCCTGAGCAATTGAAAGAAGTTAGTGCAGAAGAAGTTTTGAAGATTGCAGAAAAAACAGGCGAAAATATAGCTGAGATCATCATGGACCTAGTAGATATCTTTTAGAAGGTGATCTTTTGAAGTCTTTTGTTTTGTTGGCAATTTTTATATTTTTGCCAATTTTGTTCTTTTCTTATTATGAAGTTTACGATTACTTTTTTATGAAACCGAATACCTATTTTGAATACAATTCTAATTCCAACGGAGAATTTGGGATTGAGTTTTATTCGATTAACAAATATCCGATAATGGATTCTAATAAATTGCTAGAAAGTGTGTGGTCTCAGCCGCGGACTTTGATAGGTGGCCAAATGGTTGTAGAATCATCTAATTATACCCATGCTATTTCATCTTCTAAAGCGATGGGGCTACTTCAATTGAAAAATCCAACTGGGGTAGATTTACACGTTTATAATTTATTTGATCCGTATGACAATTTAAAAGGCGCTTTAGAATACCATGGGTATCTTCGACGGCTTTTTGATGACGAAAGGTTGCAGATTATAGCATACCATGATGGACCTACCGCTGTTATGGCAGGGAAAGTGTCTCCTGGTGGTGAAGCATACTACGAGAAGGTAAAAAGAGCCCAACAAAATTATTCTAACTCAAAAATATATTCACCTTATTTTATAGGAGGTAGAGTATTTTATTTTCCAGAAGGTGAAGAAGACAGAATAAATACGGATTTTGAAGCCGGCCTTGCATATAGAAAATTTGAAATATACGGAAATGTTGGTTTAGAACTTCCACTAAAACAAATCCAAGAATCTGATTTTACAAATATAAAAACAGATTACGGATATACCTTTTTGTATGTGCCTAGAACGAATTTTGGCTTTGGCATAGAAGGTAAAACCGTTCCCGACGACGTTGTTTTCCGGATAGGTTTGCCGTGGCAAAACTTTATTCTTAAAGGGCCTGAAAATCCTGAGTTAATTTACAAACACGAATTAACTGATAATTGGACCACAAAAATATTAATTAATGCTGATACTTTATTGCTTTCCAGTTATTTTTCAATTTACAACTTAGACCTGTTTATGGGTTACGAAATTTACCAAACTTCTATAAATCTAGGTTTTAGATTAGCCTTTTAAAAAATGCCTCAGGAAGGGATGCCCCTATGGAAAAGTATTTGCAACAAATAAGAGACTGGTGGAAAAATCTAGAAGATAGAAAAAAACGAAACTATATAGTTTTGTTAATTACTGTCGTTGCGTTGATAGTATTCTTTTCAATATTGCTTTCAAGGAAAAATTATGAATTTTTTATTGGAGGTTTAGATCAAGCAAATGCGGGTAATATTGTAACAAAGTTGGAAGAAATGGGTGTAGAATACAAAGTAGATGATTTTGGGAATATTTACGTTGCGAATCAGAATGTGTCAGAGTTGAGAATGAGATTAGCCAGTGAGGGTTCGTTAGGTTATAATCTTCAAGGTTATGAACTTCTTCAAAATCAAGGTTTTGGAGCCACCAGTTACGATAAGCAGGTCAACTATCAGATCGCTTTGGAAGGTGAGCTGTCTAGGAGTATAGCTTCTATGGACTCGGTACAAAGTGCTCGTGTTCATTTGGTTATTCCTCCTAGAACTTACTATCAAGTTGGTGAAAGTCCAAAACCTTCTGCATCTGTTTTGTTAGTGTTGAATCCTGGGGCGAGTGTAACTTCAAGCCAAATTAAAGGGATAATTAATTTAGTTGCTGGAGCAGTTGCTGGGTTGCAACCTGAGAACATAAAAGTAGTGGACAATTTTTCGAACGATTTGAGCGCTCAGATTGCTTTGGGAGAAGATATTGGAAGTGCCGATACTAAATTTAAGTTAAAAGCTGAGATTGAGAGATATTATAAAGAAAAAGTAGAAAGCGGTTTACAATCAGTCTTTGGTTTGGGGAATGTTGTTGTGGTTCCCGAGATAGAGTTAAATTGGCAAAAAATAGAAGAAGAGCAAAGAATGGTCGAACCGGTTGTAGATGAAAATGGAATAATTTTAAGTCAACAGACTAAGACTGAACAGAGTAGTTCTTCTCCAACCTCTGGTGGTGTACCTGGTGTTGATTCCAACATCCCCCCGTATACTTATCAAACGCCTACGAGTACAGGAAATTATTACAGCAGCTCAGATGTGATAACCAACTACGATGTAAATGAGATTTATACAAGAACTATTGAAGATAAAAATGGAGAAATTTCTAATAAAAGCATAACACTTTTTATTGATTTCCAAAACAGTAAAGTAGGCGATAGTCAAGAGCTGAGGTCTCAAATTAAAACAGCTGTTGCTACAGCTATTGGCACACCTGAAGATAATATCTCTTTAGTTGATATACAGTTCAATAGGGATTTGGAAGCGATGAGAGCAGATATTGAATATCAATTACAACTCAGAAGACAAAGAATCACTAATATTGTAATTGCTATAATTGTGATCGCATTCGTTATGATGCTTGTCATCCTAATTGCGAGGGCTCGCAGAGTTAGAAAGGCTTCACAACTCGTTGAAGAAAGAAAGCGGCAATTAGAATCAAGAGTTGAAGAAGCGATGAAAGAAAGAGGTGTTGAGGTTGAAGAAGTTTCACCTGAACAAGAGAGATTTAGGGAGATTGCTGCTTTAGCGGAAAATAATCCAGATGAGGTCGCGGATATCATTAAATCTTGGCTTAAAACTCGTTAATTGTCAAAAGGGGTTGCTTTAAATGGCTGAAAAGGGTAAAGAATTAGATGGCTTAAAAAAATCCGCTATATTATTGGTACTCTTAGGTCCAGAAAGGGCAAGTAAAATATTAAAAAAGCTAGACGAAGAAGAAGTAGAACAGTTAACTTTAGAAATAGCAAATTTGGACAAGATTGATGAAAAAACAAAACAGGCAGTTATGGATGAATTTGGAGAATACATAAAAGCAAAAGATTACATCAACACTGGTGGCGTTGAATATGCAAGAAATCTTCTGGAAAAAACTTTTGGACCAGAAAAAGCCATAGATATAATAGACAGATTGGTTTCTAATTTGCAGGTTAAACCTTTTGAATTTTTAAGAAAAGTGGATGTTTCACAGATGGTTAATGTGTTACAAAATGAACATCCACAGACAGTAGCACTTATATTATGTTATCTTCCACCTCAAGCAGCTTCTCAAGTTATTTCTGAACTACCTGAATCTTTACAACTAGACGTGATAAAAAGAATTTCTACAATGGATTCTGCCAATCCGGATATCGTAAAAGAGATAGAAAGTAGGCTAAAGGATCGTCTTTCTGCCTTCACCGTTCAAACTTTTTCTCAGGTTGGCGGGATCGATATCACCGCGGAAATAATGAATAACATCGATAGAGCGGTCAGCAATAATATATTTGAAAAGCTTTCAGAAAGAGACCCCAAACTGTCGGATGAAATTAGAAGAAGAATGTTTGTTTTTGAAGATATTGTCAAGTTGGACGATAGATCAATACAAAGAATACTTCGTGAGGTAGATAGCAAGGATTTAACAATTGCATTAAAAGGTTCTAGCGAAGAAGTTAAAAATACCATCTTTAAAAACATGTCTAAAAGGGCTTCACAGATTATAAAAGAAGAATTGGATTTTATGGGACCTGTTAGAGTCAGGGATGTAGATGAGGCACAGCAGAGAATCATCAATGTAATCAGAAAACTTGAAGAGTCTGGTGAAATTATTATAGCTGGTGGCGGGGCAGGTGAAGAATTGATTGAATAAAAGAATCGTAAATAATAAATTCGTTGTTTTAGATAAAACCTTCGAATTATCCGTAGAAGAAATAGAACAAACACAATATGAAGAAAATAAAAGAGAAAAAGATAAATTAAAAGAGGCTATTGAGTCAGATGCCCAAAAAGAAGCTCAAAAGATAATTGAAAACGCAAAAATTACGAGTCAAAAAATCATTGAAAATGCAGAATTAGAAGCTAAAAGATTAAAGGAAGATCAAATTAAATACGTAGAAGAGAGGAAGAAGACGCTCGAAGAAGAACTGAAAAAGGTTAGAGCCCAAATTCAAAGGATTTCAAAAGAGTATGATATTTATATCAAAGAGTTGTCACAGCAGAGTTTAAATTTCTGTGAAAACACTATCAAGGCTGTCGTCGAAAGATATTTTAAAGAAAAGTTTGATTTTCCTCAGTGGGTAGAAATTATTTTTCAAAATTTTGAAAAGAAGCTTTCATCAATGAAAAATTCTAAAATTAAACTAAGTCCTTCTTTCAATAAAGAATACGCAAATTTAATAAGAGACAGGTTTTCTGATTTTTTTTATATAGTTGAAGACCCTTCTTTACAAGATAATCAAATAGTTTTGGAAACAGATCAAGGAATATTCGACCTAACTCCTCAAACATTTTTTGAAGATATTTTGAACATGGTGGAGGAAGCTATAAATGCAAATAAATGATTTTTCTTCATCTTTAGCTTATTTTACTGATAAATTAAAAAATAGACCTTTATTTGAACTAGAAGGTAAAATTAGTAGGATAGTAGGTGTTACTATTGAATCAATTGGTCCCAGTGTGGCTTTGGGGGATCTATGTAGGATAAAATTGAAAGATGGTTCAAAGATTTTTGCAGAAACCGTAGGTTTTTCCGATAACAAAGTGCTTTTAATGCCATTAGAGGATGTAAGTGGTATCTATGTGGGGGCGCCGGTAGAAAGAGTAGATAGTAAAATCAATGTGAAAATTAGCTCAGAACTTTTAGGACACGTGTTGGATGGTTTAGGAAGGCCTATGGATGGTTCAAAAGTAAAGAGTTACGAAAGTAAAAGTATATATAGATCTGCCCCCAACCCTCTTTTAAGAAACAGAATTAAAGAACCTTTATCTGTAGGAGTAAGGGCAATCGATGCTTTTTTAACCCTTGGTAAAGGTCAAAGAATTGGAATAATGGCAGGAAGCGGTGTAGGAAAAAGTACCTTACTGGGAATGATAGCCAGGAATACCGAAGCAGATATTAACGTCATTGGGTTGATAGGAGAGAGGGGAAGAGAAGTTAAAGATTTTATTGAAAAAGATCTTGGGGAAGAAGGATTGAAAAAATCTGTTTTGATTGTTTCAACTTCAGACTCACCTGCTCTACTAAGAGTAAAAGCTCTTTACACAGCCACCACTATCGCAGAGTATTTTAGAGATTTAGGTTACAATGTTTTAATGATGGTCGATTCAATCACTAGATGGGCTATGGCTCAAAGAGAGATTGGACTTTCCATAGGTGAACCACCAACCACCAGAGGATACACACCCAGCGTCTTTGCAAATATGCCAAAAATTTTAGAAAGAGCTGGTAACTCACAAAAAGGAAGTATGACCGCTATCTACACCGTACTGGTTGAAGCCGATGATATGAACGATCCAATTGGTGACGCTGTAAGAAGTATAGTCGATGGTCATATTGTTCTTTCAAGAAGCCTCGCAGATTCTTCGCATTATCCCCCAATAGATATCCTTTCCAGTGTAAGTAGGTTGATGAAAGAAGTAGTAGATGAAAAACACCTTAAAGCAGCAATGTTTATTAGAGATATTTACGCAAGTTATATGAATTCCAAGGATTTAATCGAAGTTGGTGCGTATAAGAAGGGAAGCAATAAAAAAGTAGATATTGCTTTGGAAGAAATAGAAAATATAAATAATTTTTTAACACAGAGAATAGAAGAAAAAGCGCCTTTTGAACAAACGTTGAAAAAGTTAGTCGAAATATACCAAAGGTACAACTAGATTTAACTAAACAGCGGGAGGCAGAAAATATTGTTAAAAGCGGAATACGCCATCATTTTTTATGTTTTATTGATCGTCTTATCCTTGCTTTTAGTCAGAATGTTTTCGAAAAGATATTTAAAACCTGTTAAGTACAGGAAAGTTAAAGAAAGCATTTCAGCTTATTTGTATTTATTACCTTCTTTTGTGATTCTAGGGATATTTGTTTTTTGGCCTATTTTTTATTCTTTCTATCTGAGTTTTTTTAAGTGGGATTTCCAAAATCAAGGTAATCCAATTTTCATTGGGTTTCAGAATTATATAGAATTATTTAAGTTAAATCAACCTGTGAATATAACATTCAACGAAGCATTTTTCAATACACTTCTAATCTTTATGACCGCTATTTTTATCATTCATTTGATCTTTGACCTAAAAAAGATAAAAACCCCTCGGCAAAAATATTTAATTGTTTGTATGAGTATATTGGGAATAATTTCTTTGTTAACTATTAATTCAATACAGTATCTTAATGTAGTGAGCGCCTTAGTTCTCGTTGTGGTTTACACGATTTTATTATCTTTACACTTTGCCGATCAAATGTCCAATAAAATTTTTCTTCGAATAATCACGTTCATCGGATTATGGATAGCCTTTTACTCGTTGGGAGTCCCCGAAATTATAAGGTTTTTGAGCTTAGCAAAGGAACAGTCATTGTTCATCAAAGCAATATGGAATACGACTTATTATGTTCTACTTTCCACGCCTATTACTATTCTGTTTGCTTTGTTAATAGCCTTATTGTTGAATAGAAAATTATATGGCAAGACTTTTTTTAGAACGGTTTATTTTATTCCTTTTGTAACAAGTGTAGTGGCAATTTCTCTAGTTTGGCAATGGATATTCAACGACAATGGTTTATTAAATTATATTTTAACTCAAATAGGTTTTTCAAAAACTCCATGGCTTAAAGATCAGAAGTTTACGATTCCTACCGTTGCCATAATATCTATATGGAAAATGGTAGGATATTACGCGATCATCTTTTTGGCAGGCCTGCAAAATATTGATAAAGCTTACTACGAAGCTGCTGAAGTTGATGGAGCCACACCTTTTCAAAAATTTCAGTTTATCACCTTACCTTTATTGTCTCCCACAACTTACTTTATAATCATAGTTGCTATGATCGGGGCATTTAAAGTCTTCGATGAGATTTTCATACTCTATGTAGGTATGCCTGGACCTTACAACAACAGTGGGATGACAATGGTTTACTATGTGTATGATATGTTCTACGTTCAACAAAGGATGGGAAGAGCTAGTGCTGCTGCTTACGTACTTTTTGGGATTATTCTATTGTTTACAATCCTTCAGATGAGAAGTAGCAGAAGTAGAATACATTATGAATCCTAAAGGAGGAAATTATACTTGAATTATTCAAAGTTTATTAAAACACTTTGGACTTTGATAGTTTACTTATTGTTAGCAGGTGGCGCCATAGTTATGCTCTTGCCTTTTGCATGGATGATAATGACCTCTTTGAAAACAAGTAGTGAAATCAACATGTGGCCTCCAACATGGACAACAAAAAATTTTCAGAGTGAATGGGGTTTAAATTTAAAATTAACCCCTTCAAAGCCTTCCCCACGGACAGGCTTAAGTTTAGCTGAATTTAGAACTTTATCAGCCCAAGAGAGTTACAACCCTTACAAAATGGTCTATGAAATAGACGGGGACTATGTAAGCAGGGGAAGGGTACAACTCTCTTTTAACGAGATAAATTATACAGATCAAGCAAGTGTCGATTATATGATGTCTGATATCTACGATTATATTTCAAATATTGAATTAAGAGAAGATTTATCAAGCTTATTTGCTGTAGAAGATTATTCTCTTGAAACGTTTGAAAGTATTTATTTTACTCTTTTTTCCCAAGAAGATGGTTATTTTAAACAGACCACTACTATAAGAAGGATACAACAAAGTATAAGCAAAGTTCAGAATTTTATAGATATAACGCTCGAAAGAACTATCAACATCTTGCCGTATTTTAGAACGAACCCAAATATGACAGAAAGTCAAATAGAAAGTATTACAAGAAGTAAAGAAATATTTTCAGATTATTTGGGAACGATAAAATTGAAAGCCGACGAATTGAATTCAAAATTGTCTTCTTATCCAGCAGAATTGAGAATAATTAGCCAAAGTGAGGTAGAACAATTAATCAATTTACTTGCCGATTTTTTATCGGAGATTCAAACTTTTGAAGATGAAATCCTATCTAACACCAATACTTTGATTCAAAGAAATATTTACGAACCCATTATGAAAGATATCAACACTTTAACTTTCTTTATGTATTTTAACGAAAAATATGGTGAGGAACAAAATATAACATTTGAAGATGTAAACATAATATTTGACGTTCCTACGAAAGAAACAAAGTATCAGAATATCATCGAAGGTATCCAGCAAACAGCATATCCAGAGTCATTTAAACAAATTGTGATTTCATTGGCTGACGAGAAAAATATTGAGAATTTGAATCAAGAAGTCGTTTCATATCTTGAGAACGATTTCGTAAATGATGTAAGTAATTCTTTAATAGATGACCCTAGAAACCTTTCAATATACACAAACATTATTAGAACTTTATCGCAGAACCAGGCTAATCTTGAGCAAGCTAAGACGGTACTCTCAGAATCTGATTACAATTTTTTAATAGAACACATTCAAGGTAAGGAAGAAGAGTTTGGGAGGATATTGGAAAAAAGGGCAGAATATGATAAAATATTAAAAGATTTCGATAGGTTTTTCATTGATACGATCTCCAAAGCAACTATTGTAAGCGCACCGGCGTTTGTTGATAAAATTTTGTACAAAAACAATTCAAATATTGAATTGTATACAGTAAATGTACCGTCGATCTGGTTGCTTGATGATGTACCTTCTGGAAAGGTTGAATATTCTTTTAATCAGGTATTAGGTAATATTTTTCAAAATTATGTGGACGCATGGAACGGAGCTCCATTTTCTCGGTACTACATAAATACGGTTTTCGTTTCTCTGGTTACCACTGTTTTAGAAATAATATTCGCCTCGATGGCTGCTTTTGCATTTTCAAAACTTAATTTTTGGGGAAAGGATTTTATTTTTATAACTTTTTTAGCGACTATGATGATACCAGGAGAGGTTTTGTTAGTACCCAATTATATAACTATTAGTAAATTTTCTTGGATAGACAGTTACTATGCTCTGATCGTTCCGTGGGTGATTAGTGTTTTTGCTATATTTTTGATCAGGCAGCAGTTTATGACGGTACCCAACGAGTTATGGGACGCAGCTAAGATAGACGGATCTTCAAGTTGGCGATTTTTATGGACCGTGATGGTTCCTCTTAGTAGACCTGCGATTTTAACTGGGGCGCTACTAAAATTTGTAGGGAGTTGGAACGCCTTTTTATGGGTTTTGATCGTCACTAAAAGTCCTGAAATGAGAACACTTTCAGTGGGATTACAAAATTTTAGAACCGACGCGGGAGAGATTTACAATCTTTTAATGGCGGCATCCACTTTTACTATGATACCTATAGTGATATTGTTTATATTCTTGCAAAGATATTTCATAGAAGGTATCGCAAGAACCGGTTTGAAAGGATAACATAAGGTTCAGTTGGGAAGTGAGAGCAATTCCATTTATTGAGTTAGATAGTAGTAAAAATAAGAAAAAGCAGGTGCTCGATCGTAAAAAACCAAATATTTCTAACATTTTGCGACTGTTATTATTAAGCGCTTTGATATTTATATTGGGGTTCGTTTCTTTCCAAATATATAGACAAATAGATTTGTATTACAACTTAAAAGATCAATACAATGAAATCGAAAAAAGAAAAAAAGAACTGAATGATGAAATTTTGAAGAGAAACCAAATCCTTTTGGACTTAAAAAATAGATTAGCTGATAAAGGAGTTATAATTGATGGTGAAGAATTCCACCAAATGGATCTTTACAACTTCCCATAAGCCAAATAAAAAACAAGTAGAAAAAGCGTTGCAATTAGCCAACAAATACGGTGGTGTTTACTTAGAAAGAAATAAGCTCCGAATGAACGAAGGGGATTTTTATTTTGTAATAGATAAGAAGCTATCGCTGAACTTTCAATGGGAGGATGGAAAATTATTTTTCCATCCTTCTGTTTCCAAAATAAGGTTAAACAATTATTTAAAAAATGGAATCGATCATTTAATAAACGCAGTATCTCCGAAGAAAAACGATATTATACTTGATTTAACCCTTGGCCTTGGAAGTGATGCCTTACTACTGTCATATTTTTGTGAAAAAGTAGTGGGCTTAGAGGCTTCTTTTCCTATATATGCGGTTGTTGCAGAGAATATAACAAACTATGACTACAAAGAAAATTGGATGAAAGAAGCTTCAAAAAAAATCGAAGTGATCAATTCTGATTATAAAATTTTTTTAGACGAGCAAAAAGAAGGAAGTTACGATGTTGTTTATTGTGATCCTATGTTCGAGAATCCTCAATACAAATCAAGCTCTATCAATCCTTTAAGGAAGTTTGCCCGATACGATAAAATAACACGAGAAGATTTAGAAAAGATGATTAAAATTGCTAAGAAAAAAGTAGTAATCAAAGCACGTTCTAACGACAGTGTATGGGATTTATACAGTTTCGATAAAAAAATCGGAAGTAAAAAAAGTGGAGTATTTTTCGGAGTGATTGAAAAGTGAATAAAGTTTTAGTTATAGCAGGTCCTACGGCTGTTGGAAAAACAGAAATATCCATTGAGATAGCCAGAAGAATTAATGGTGAAATAATTTGTATGGATTCGAGACAAATTTATAGCCATCTTATAATTGGTACCGCTATGCCTGATGAAGAAACAAAAAAATTGGTCCCACATCACTTGTATGGTTCAGTAGATCCACGGACCCATTTTACAGCTTTTGATTATAAAAAATTGGCAGAGAAAAAAATCGGTGAAGTACTAAATAGAGGAAATACACCAGTTTTAGTCGGCGGGACAGGCCTATACCTTGATGCTCTGAGGAAAGGTTTTTTGAATGTAAAATCCGACTATGGTTTAAGGACTTATTTAAGAAAATTAGAAACAAATAATCCTGGTGTTTTAAGAAAGATTTTGGTAGATTTGGATCCACAAAGAGCTCAAAAGATTCATCCAAACGACTTGAAAAGGATCATTAGAGCCATAGAGATTTATGTTATAACAGGTATAAAAATGGGTGAAATTGTAAAAGAAAATAGGCAAGACGAAAATTCTTTTGATTACCATATAATAGTACTAGATAGAGAAAGGCAAGAATTGCACGAAAGGATTAACAAAAGAGTTCATCAAATGATCGATGAAGGTTTGATAGAAGAGGTGCGAAATCTCTTGTCTTTAGGATATTCTACAACTCTTAACGCTTTAAACACCATAGGTTATAAAGAAGTGGTACAATATTTATATGGGAAAATCGATTTTAATGAAATGGTTCACCAAATAAAAGTAAACACTCGTAACTATGCCAGAAGACAGATAATATACTTTCGTAAGATAGAAGGTGCAAAGTGGATCAATTTGAGTAAAACAAGTCAAGAAGAGGTAGTAGATCAAATATTAAGTGAATTTATTTAATTTCTTGTGCGAGGGGTGATAACATGGCAGAAAAGTTCAATTTACAAGACCGATTTTTGAATATTTTGAGGATTAACAAGATAGAAGTAAAAATCTATTTAGAAGGGGGATTTCAAACAAGTGGAGTGGTGAGATCTTTTGATGATTATACTGTTTTGTTGGAAAAAAACGGTGAACAATCACTGGTTTATAAACATGCCGTAAAAATGATGGTACCTTCGAAATATATTAAACTTTTCCAAGAACCACCGTCTAAAGATGAGTAGAAAGAAAAACTACCCCCATTTAAGAAGGGGTAGTTTTCTAGTATTTTTACAAAATAATGTTATGAAAATGTTGGAGGGAATTAATTTGAAAAAAACTTTTTTGATATTTTTGTATATACTAATATTTTCTGTTTTTTCCATTTCTCAACTATTTCAGCCACCTATAAAAAACTCATACATAACAGCTTCCTTTGGTGAATACAGAGATACTGGCGTGGATCCGCATTTTCATTTAGGAGTAGATTTTTCTACTTTTAACAGAAAGGGAGAGACTGTTTATGCGGCAGCTGAAGGTTCTCTATATAAGATATGGCTAAATGATCCTCTCTACGGTAATGCAATATTTTTATACCATGAAGACTCCGATTTAATTAGTGGTTATGCCCACTTAAGTGTTTTCTCTGATAAAATATCTAAATATACCCAATTAGTTCAAAACGAGTTTGGAAATCAAAAGATAGAAATTATATTTCCTAAAGATGAAATTCCAATAAACTTAAATGAGATTATAGCCTATTCAGGAGATACAGGGGAAGCTATTGCTCCACACCTACATTTTGAGGTTTTAAAACAAACCGGAGATGAATTCGTCAATTACGATCCCCTTGAGTTTTTAGAATATCATGAACAAAGGGATAAATCTTTGGAATTAATGAACATTAGATCCAATAATAAGTATTTTGAGGTTACAGAAAATGGAGAAACCGTTGTAGAGTACACAGGTAACTACCCCCGGATAGACATTAGAGTAAGAGAAAAATTAGGAAATAACTCCACTATTCTTCCTAAAAAAGTATCGATGTATATCAATGGGATTTTAACTTATAAGTTGGATTTTAGTCAGATCAAAGAATCCGAAATATATAAAGCCGATGCTGTATTTGGATATGGTTCTACATCTTCCATATATTGGTTGAAAATGTACTCTGATGAATATTTATCTCCAATAGTTATCAATGACTTTTCTGCATTTTCATATGGAACATCTACGACATTAAATGGAGAAATCGTTTTAGAAGACATATGGGGTAACGAAAAAGTTTATAAATTGAAATTCATAAAACCATAGGAAATGTTAATTCTATTTTTAAAATTTAACAATGTAAGAGTTTTATTCACTTGAGAAATTTGATTTTTTTGATATAATATAGCTCGTGGAATTCTAAAGATAATCTGTAATCCGTCGAAAAACTCGAAGAAATTAAGGAGGCTAAAAAGTGAAAAAAATGCTCTTTACCAGTGAAAGTGTAACTGAAGGTCACCCAGATAAAATCTGTGATCAAATTTCTGATACTATACTTGATGCTATACTGGAAAAAGAACCTGAAGAAAATAAGATGAATGCCCGATGTGCTGTGGAAACTTTGGTGACAAGGGGGCTAGTTGTAGTTACAGGTGAAGTTAGAACCTCGGCATATATAGATGTTCCAACGCTTGTCAGGAATACTATTTTAGATATAGGTTATAACAGAGCTAAATTTGGATTTGATGGCGAAACATGCGCTGTAATTACTTCTATTGAAGAGCAATCACCTGATATAGCCCTAGGGGTTGACAGATCCTTCGAAGTTAAATCAAAAGAAAAGGAAGATCCTTTTGAGAAGATAGGAGCAGGAGACCAGGGCATTATGTTTGGATATGCCACAAACGAAACTGATGCTTATATGCCTTTACCTATTCTATTAGCTCACAGACTTGCAAAAAGATTGGCTGATGTTCGAAAATCTAATACTTTAGATTTTTTAAGGCCTGATGGTAAAACCCAAGTAACGGTAGAATACGATGAAAATAATAACCCGGTGGGCGTTGAAACTGTACTTATTTCTGCTCAGCATTCTCCTGATATAAATAGACAAGAGTTAGAAGAAGCAATAAAAGAACATGTAATAACCCCGGTGATACCCGAAAATCTTTTTACAAAAAACACAAAAATTCTTGTCAATCCTACAGGAAGATTTGTGATTGGAGGTCCTCAAGCTGATACAGGTCTCACAGGAAGGAAGATAATCGTTGATACATATGGTGGCTGGGCACCACACGGTGGAGGAGCCTTTTCAGGAAAAGATCCTACCAAAGTAGATAGATCCGCTACTTATATGGCAAGATATGTAGCCAAAAATTTGGTGGCAAGCGGGGCTGCAGATGAAGTTTTAATTCAACTGTCTTACGCCATTGGTGTTGCTCAACCTGTTTCAATAAATATTGACACAAAAGGTACTGCAAAAGTCGACGAAGAAAAGATATATAAAGTTGTAAAAGAGATTTTTGATTTTAGGCCTGCCGCTATAATTAGTAACTTAAATCTTTTACAACCTATTTACCAAAAGACTGCTGCTTACGGACATTTCGGGAGAAAAGATGTAGAATTTCCCTGGGAGAGATTGGATAAAGTTAAGGAATTGAAAGCAGCATTAGGTTTGTAATTTAGTTTGCTGTAGTATGCAAACTATGTTTTTTTGCCGTTTTATGCAAAAAACTATGATTTTGAACTTGGGGATCTTAAGGGGCTTGCCCCTTAACGTACGGGCAAAGGGGCGCTAAAGCAGGTTTTAGAAATAAATAACTTTCAAAAAAGATTTTGATTTTAAAAGGGTTACAGGACGAATAATAAAAGTTGAGGAGGTATTTAAAAAATTGCCAAATAAAAAATCAGCAGAAAAAAGGGTTAGACAATCAGAACAAAGAAGACAAAAAAATCGCGGATATCAAAAGAGGATCAAGGAAATTTCTAAGGAAATAGACAAGAAAATACATGAAAATGCCGAAAGAGAAGAATTGATGCAGTTATTAAGCAAGTCTTTTAAAATTATTGACACTGCGAAATCACATGGTGCTGTACATAAAAATTACGCAGCAAGGAAAAAATCGAAATTACATTTAAAGGTTAAAAAATATTTAGGCGAAATGGCACCAGAAAGTTCACCAGTAAACGAGTGATCCATAAATTTTATAATCAAAAAGATTATAACCCCCTTTTTTGGGAGGTATTGAAATTTTGAATTCGTATTCTTTTTTACAAAAGTATCAAATAAATACAAAAGATGTAAAAAGTTATCCTATCGAATGGAATAAGGTTTTTGGAAACAGTAATAAGTTAATAGTAGAAATTGGATTCGGTGGTGGAGAGTTTTTAGTAAATTTAGCTAAAGAGAACAACAAGTATAATTATATAGGAATAGAAACATCCCTAACTTCTTGTAGCAAAATAAAAAGCAAAATCTTTCAAAATAATTTAAACAACATACAAATAATTCTTGAAGATGCAAAATTCGCTCTTAGGGAATTTTTTTGTGATAACTCTGTTAATAAAGTAATAGTTAATTTCCCATGCCCATGGCCAAAAAGCAAACATTCAAAAAACCGTCTTTTTGACGAAAAATTCATAGACACATTATCGTCGGTATTAGAAGTAGATGGTGAATTAACTTTAACAACCGACGATTTTGTCTATGCTTCTGATGTTGAAGAAAAATTCACAAGCAACGGATGCTTTGAAGTAAAAAATATTGCCGAAGTTCAGCAATTGCCATTCAAAACTAGATATGAAAAAAAATGGGAAAGTGAAGGTAGAAAAAAGTATTTATTAATAGCACGAAAAAGGTTCAAAAAAAACATAAAAAGATTGCTAGAAGGGGAATTAGATTTGCCTCATGAGAAAATTAAGAAAGTAGATTTTGATAAATTACAATCTCTGGTTGGACTAAAAAAATCCAGTAGTGACATGGTTATAGTTATAAAAGATGTCTACACTAAAATAGATGGTTCGGAATATTTAGTGAAGGTTTATTCTGAAGACGAGGGGTATATTCAAAGTTACTTTGTGAATGTCATCAGAATGAGAGAAGGATGGTTAGTAAAACTAGACGATATAGCAAAAGCTTACAGAACCCCTTCTGTTAAAGAAGCTGTGAATACAATCGCCAAGGAGCTGGAAAATTAATGCCTCATATAACGGTTTTGGGTGCGGGTAGTTGGGGAACCGCTATATCGAAGCATTTAGTCGATAATAATCAAAAAGTAACAATTTGGGATAGAGATAAAAAACTCTTACAAGAAATAAAAGAAGGACGCAATCCCCGATATCTGCCTACCCTAAAACTTCCATCAAATGATATTAATGTTGAAGGGGATATAAATGAAAGCTTAACTAATGCACAAATTGTAATTTTAGCCGTCCCTGTTCAACATATATCAGAGGTATTAAGCAAAATTCACAAGAGCTCTCTTATAAATAAAGAGGTTATTTTTGTCAATCTATCAAAAGGTATAGAAATTAACAACCGAAAAATACCAAGTAAAATTTTTGAGGAATACCTATCAGGATTTAATTATTGTACTCTTAGCGGTCCAAGTCATGCGGAAGAAGTAGCAGAAAATGTACCTACATCAGTTGTAATTGGTGGTATAGATGATCAGGTCAACAAATATATACAGGAAATTTTTAGCAGTGAAACTTTTAGGGTGTATACTAACAATGATTTGATAGGAGTAGAAATCAGTGGTGCTATAAAAAATATATATGCAATAGGTGCGGGTATAATAGATGGATTTGGGAAATGGGATAACACAAAAGCTGCCCTAATTACCCGATCTTTGGTTGAAATTATTAGGTATGGAACGTATTATGGAGGAAAGAAAGAAACGTTCATGGGGTTAGCGGGAATTGGAGATCTTGTTGTAACATGCACTAGCTCACATAGCAGGAATCGGTACGTTGGAGAAATGCTTTCAAAAGGTATGAGTCTAAAAACAATATTGGAACAGATGGTTATGGTAGCAGAAGGCGTTTACACGGCTAAAGCTGTGTATAACGACGCAAAGGAAAAAGAAATTGAAATGCCCATAGCTTCAAAAATCTATCAAGTATTATATGAAGGTGTAGATCCTAAAACGGCTATTTACGAATTAATGACAAGGGATTTGAAATCTGAATTTTTTAATTGAACGATATTATGGTATAATTAAATATAAAAGTTAAATTTTAAGTTTAAGGAGGCATTCGAATGCAAGTTTCTTTGGATCAGCTTTTACAAGCATTAATGATACGTTTGGAAAGTTTAGAGATATCTTTAGAAGATTTAAAATTTAGAACAAATGTGGCTTTGAGGTTAATCAAGAAAAATGACCTTTTGGATGAAGACAAGGTAAAAGAATCTGTGAAAGAAGAATTAAGTGCTTTAAATGAACTAAGTGAAGATAAGATGGATTTGAGCGATGAAAGAATTGAAGAGATCTCAAAAGGAATAACACAATGGATCGATAATGACTTAGATAGTTTAAGGAAAAGAATGGCAGACTACCAGGAAAAAATGAAACAGCTACTTGAGCAAGAGGAAGCTGCAGGTAATATCAGTATAGCGCCCCCCGAACTTTTAAACCAACTAGAAAGAGCAGGCATTGCAAAGAATCAAAAAGAAAAAGGTAAGAATAGAGGAAATATAATCATGCCCTAAGGTTTGATTTTAAAAAATAAGAGCCGGTATCAGTTTACCGGCTTTTGTTTTTATATATTTGTTTTGCAGGGCAGACTTCATTCAAAAAACATTCGTCGCACTTTGGAGAAATTGGCTTACAAATCTTTTGACCAAAATTCACCATTGAACCATTCAGAGGTCCCCATAATTCAGATGGGATAATTTTTTTCAATTGTTCTTCAGTTTCTTCAGGTGTCTTTGTTTTCACCCAACCGAGTCGATTAGATATTCTATGTACGTGCGTGTCAACTGCAAGTGCTTCTTTACCAAAAGACACGTACAAAACTATATTAGCGGTTTTTCTTCCCACTCCAGGAAGCTCAATCAACTCTTCTAATTCATCAGGTACTTTCCCATTATACTTTTCAATTAAAATTTTAGAAATATTAATAATTCTTTCTGATTTTTGTTTGTACATACCTGCTGGCTTGATTAGATCGTATAGGTCCTGCGGATTCAATTTAGAAATCTCAAAAACATTTGTGTAGCGAGAAAAAAGTGATTTAGAAGCTTTTTCAGTATTTTCATCTTTTGTTCTTTGAGAAAGCACCGTTTCAATTAAAACCTTAAAAGGATCCGTTTCAGAGTTACTACGTGGAAACATATTTATGATCTTTTCTGCTTCTTTTTTTATATCTCTCTGCATGTCTACTCCTTTTATCATAAAGTTTTTGGGAACTTTTTAAAAAGCCTGACAGCTTGGATCTTGTTTGTTTTAGCGCCCCTTCGCCCCGCTCCCCACCCGTTTTGCTGATTTGTGCAAAAATCTTTATTAAAATGAACATTGGTTTTGGGGGTTTGGGTTTGGTGGTCTCCCAAACCATGCTTTTTAATTACTTCTTTACATTTAAAAGGGTTCGGGGGTTTGGGGGCTTGCTCCCAATGTGTAATGATAGCACAAAAAATATTAAAATTAGAAAATTGTGAAAATAAGAAAAAAATTGTGGTAAAATATATTGATTTAGTTTAGATAAAACATATTGGAGTGACAAAATTGAAGTCTTGTATAATTGCGACGGGTAATGAATTAACGGAAGGTATAATATTGGACAAAAACTCAAAATACCTTGCCGAAAAGCTCAAATCTGTTGGATATGATACTTTAAAAATAACGAATGTAAAAGATGATTTATCTTTGATAAAGTTATCCATTGAAGAATCGTTAGAGATGTGTGATATAATATTTCTAACAGGTGGTTTGGGACCAACACAAGACGATTTGACAGTTCAAGCTGTTTCTGAAAGTTGTAATATAGATATTGTATTTAATGAAGAATTATTTGAGAAAATAAAAAAGTATTATTACAACAAAACCGGGAAATACTTAAGTATCCTAAAAAAACAAAGCTACGTTTTAAAAAATGCTGAGATACTTCAAAATCCTGTAGGAAGTGCACCAGGACAAAAAGTTCATTTTAACGGTCACACTATTTATTTACTGCCAGGACCTTATAATGAGATGAAAACAATCTTTGATACGCATATATATGATGAATTAAAAAGTAATATGAAAAACGATCATGTGGAATATTCACTTTACTTTTATGGCTTAACAGAAGCTGAGTTAATGCAAGAAGTTTCAGTCATCTTGAAAAATTTTGATTACTCTACAAAAATAGAAGAATACATAGGTCCCAGTTTAAGAATTAGAATGCAAAAAAATGACGATTTTGAACCCATATTAGAAAAGATATTGTCTCAATTTAGTAGGTATTTTATTGGTTTTAAAAGTTTAGAAATTACTTTATTTGATGTATTATTGAAGTCTTCAAAAACACTTTCTTTTGCGGAGTCATGTACTGGAGGGATGCTCTCAGATACATTGGTATCCATTCCAGGTGCTTCTAATGTGTTTAAAGGTTCATTGGTAACGTATTCTAATGAATCAAAAGTAAGATTATTGGACGTCAAAAAAGAAACCATAGAAAAATTTGGAGCTGTTAGTGAAGAAACCGTCAAAGAAATGGCATATGGTTTGAAGAAAATCATGGAAAGTGATATCTGTGTGTCTGTTAGTGGCATAGCAGGGCCAAGCTTAGGAAGTGAACAAAAACCAGTTGGGACAGTTTGGTATGGTTTTCTCATTAACGAAGATTTTGTTGCCCTAAAAAATGTTTTTACAGGGGATAGGGATGAAATTCGAAAAAGAGCCACGTATTTTGCTTTTTGGAATATTTTAGATTTGGTTCGAAAACGATATCTTTAGAAAATAGTGTAGAATAGCTTGAAATAGGAGGGGATAGAATTGTCGAATTACGATGTATATTTAAATGTTTTTTTAGAGGAATCTAAAGAAAATATTCAAGAACTTAACGACCTTCTACTTGAACTTGAAAAAGATAAAAGTAACTTAGAAATAATAAATAATATTTTCAGAGTAATCCATACCTTAAAGGGTATGGCAGGGACAATGGAGTTTGACACGTTGGCTAAATTTTCCCACAAATTGGAAAATGTGTTAGATTCATTAAGAAATAAAAATATTGATTTAACTGATGATCTGATGGATTTTTTATTTAAAGCTTCTGATGCATTAGAAGAAAGTATTTCAGATATAGAACAAGGTGGAAATGGCGGTATAGAAAAGTTGGAAAAACTTTTGGATAAAATTAACTCTTATGTGGAGTCAACAGGTTCGTCTAAATCGGCCAAGTATAAAGCAACCGGAAAAGAAGAAAATCTAGTCAAACAAAATAATGAAATATATTCTAAAATGGGCGAAGAAACTAAAGAGCTTTTAGAGAATGTTTTTAAAAAAGCCAAAGAAAATAATCTGAACTTTTTAATTTTGAAGGTTATTTTAGAAGATGGCGTTCAGTTAAAGCAGGCAAGAGCTTACGCAATACACCACAAATTAGAAGATAATGGCTGTGAGATAGTTTATACTTACCCCAGTGTCGAAGAGATAGAAAAAGAAAATTTTGATAAAGAGTTAATTTTTGGGATCGTTACCTCCAAAAGTATTGGAGAAATAGCAGAACTCGTTAATAAAGTTGCCGAAGTAGAATCAGTTTATGTGGATGAATTTTCAGCGAATAACCTTTTTGGATCAAAAGAAGAGAATAAAGATGAGGAAGAAGGGTCAAAAGAAGAGGGCATAGAGAATAACAAAAAAGAAGTTAAGCTTTCAAGGAGTATAAGAGTAGATATAAATAAATTGGATGATTTGATGAATTTAATGGCAGAACTCGTTATAGCACGAAGTAGAATTATTGAAACTTTAAGTAAGTACGATGTAAAAGAAGTAGATGAAAGTTTAACTCAGCTTTCAAGGATAACCTTAGATCTTCAAAATGTTGTCATGAAAATTAGAATGGTTCCTGTCGCATTCGTCTTCAATCGGTTTCCAAGGCTTGTACGGGATCTTGCAAAAGAATTGGGTAAAAAAGTGAACTTTGTAATTCAAGGAGAAGAGACAGAATTAGATAGAACAGTTGTTGATGAAATAGGAGAACCCTTAGTTCATTTATTAAGAAACTCTTTGGATCATGGTATTGAAGGTCCTCACGAACGATTAGCCAAAGGTAAACCTGAAACTGGGACTTTGAAGTTATCAGCCAGACATGAAGGAAATGGAGTTATCATAGAAGTCGAAGATGATGGGAAAGGGTTTGATGTAAATGAAATACTCCGAACAGCTATAAATAAGGGGTTGATTAGTTCATCAGAAGCATCAAAATTAAGCGAAGAGGAGATATACAATTTTGTCTTTTTACCAGGTTTTTCTACTAAAACAGTTTCTACGGAATTATCAGGTAGAGGGGTTGGAATGGATGTAGTTAAAAGTACAATAGAAAGTTTAAAGGGTAATATTTCTTTGGAAACAAAAAAAGGAAAAGGCACAAAGATAAGTATAAGGTTACCTCTTACCTTGGCAATTATCGAAGCCCTTCTAATAACTGTAAATGAGCAAGTATATGCCATACCTATTGCTAACATTGATACAACTCAAAGACTGAGTGATGGCGAGCTAAAAATTGTTCAAGGTCAAGAAGTTTTCCTTTTGCGAGGGGAAGTAATGCCTGTAGTACGTTTAAGAAAGTTATTTGGTTATGAAAAGAAAAAAGATTCTTCAAGCGAGTATATTATTATTGTCAAATTAGGGAACAAAAAATATGGTGTTGTTGTAGATAGATTATTAGGCCAAGACGATATAGTTATCAAATCCTTGGGGTCTTTGCTGAAAGATGTTAAAGAATTTAGCGGTGGAGCAATTTTAGGAGATGGAAGAATTGCTCTAATATTAGATGTGGCTTCTCTAATATAACAAATTTAATAGACATTATTGTGAGGCGGGCTGCGGGGCGAAGGGGTGCAAAAGCAAGTTTTATATTTTCGAAAGTGTTATCAATAGTTGTAAAAGAGGGGGAAATAAATATATGATGGAAGACGTTCTTTCTTTCAAAATTGTGGATCAAGAATATGCTTTACCAATAGAGAATATAGAAAGTGTTGTTGATAAGACTGATGTAACACCCGTTCCAAATTCAAAATACTTCGTAGTTGGTTTAATCAATTTACGAGGAAGAATAGTTCCTGTTATCGAATTAACTAAGATTTTAGGTATTGAAGTTCCAGAAGACCACATTTATCAAAATATTCTTGTTTTAAAAATAAACGAAGAGGAAATAGGAATGTATGTAGATGAAGTTGAAAACGTTCTTTCCATAGATCCTGAAAAGTTGGAAAAATTTCAATCAAAAGAGTCAGTTTATTCGGATAAAGTTAAAGGTGTTATAAAGATAGAAAATAGGTTGATAGTATATTTAGATTTAGAAAGTGTCTTAGAGGCTGAGTTAGAAAAGTAAAAAATTTAATGTCTTCGGAGGTGTTTTAATGGCTAAAACTGTCTTAATAGTGGATGATGCTGCTTTTATGAGAATGATGTTAAAAGACATATTAACTAAAGCAAATTATGAAATAGTAGGGGAAGCTAGCAACGGTCAAGAAGCGGTTGAAAAGTATCAAGAGCTTAATCCAAATTTTGTGACAATGGATATAACTATGCCCATTAAAGATGGTATTCAAGCTATAAAAGAGATAAAGAAAATAGACCCTAACGCTAAGATTATAGTTTGCAGTGCTATGGGGCAGCAAGCTATGGTTATAGAATCGATTCAGGCTGGTGCCAAGGATTTTATTGTAAAACCATTCCAGGCTAATAGGGTTATAGAAGCCTTACAAAAATTGGAGTAGTTTAAATGCCCACTAACTATGCAACGCCGACCAATAATTTGGTTAATGTATCATTTTGGTTTGTAGCCATAATATTACTCATCATACTTCTTGCAGTGTTTTATTATATACTGGCTAAAACATTAAAAAAAGGCCCTAAAAGCAAAGAAGTAAAGATGGTAAAAAAATACTATCTAGATAGGAATTTATACGTTGGAGTATTGAAAGTTTTTAAAGAATATTACCTTATTTTGACTACTTCCAATTCCAGTGAAATAGTAAGAAAATTAGAAGAAGAAGAGGTTCAAGAAATTATGAATGAACATCCTAAATTTCTTGAAACCTTTTCAAATATATTGAAAAAAGATAAAATTTCAAGGGGAAGGGAAGAGGAAAAATTAGAAAAGTAAAGAAGATAATAACTCTTATTCTTTTTATCCTAGCTTTTAGCTTAGTTTTTTCTCAAAATACCGTTCAACTCCCAGGGGTAGATATACAAATAAACCCAAATGAAGAAGTTAATACTTTAACGCCGACGCTGACAATACTTTTAATAGTAACTGTTTTGTCCTTAGCCCCAGGGTTTTTAATGTTATTTACTTCATTTACGAGAATAGTTGTGGTGTTAAGCTTTTTGAGACAGGCAATGGGTACCAGACAAGCACCTCCAAATCAAGTAATGTTGGCTTTAGCCCTCTTTTTAACGATAATGATAATGTTTCCCGTTTTTAATGGGGTGTATCAAGAGGCAATTATTCCGTACAATCAAAATGAGATTAGCTACGAAGAAGCTATACAAATTAGTTGGCAACAATTCAAAGATTTCATGATTTCAGAGATTGTCGCACATAAAAATGAAGATGATATTTATTTACTTTCATCTTCAATGAATGTAGAGATAGAAAATATTGAAGAAACTCCTTTTCAAATTCTGGTACCTGCCTTTGCAATAAGTGAGTTAGAAATTGCCTTTAAAATGAGTATATTGCTCTATTTACCTTTTATAATAGTAGATATGGTGGTAGCGAGTATTCTGTTATCTATGGGGATGATCATGATACCTCCGATTCTGATTTCATTACCTTTTAAAATAATGATTTTTGTAATGGTAAATGGATGGGACCTCATAATTGGTGGATTAGTGAGGAGTTTTGTGGGAGGATGATCTCATGAGCGAAGAGGTACTAATAGAGATTTTTGAAAACGGTATAATGCTTTTTCTAAAAGTGGTCTCTCCAATTTTAATAATAAGTGTGGCGGTAGGGTTGATTATTAGTATATTTCAAGCCGTTACGCAGCTTCACGAGCAGACGTTGACATTTGCTCCTAAAATTATAATAACTTTTTTAGCGTTGGTTTTGATGTTCTCTTGGATAATGCAAAATTTATCAGATTTTTCATTCGAGTTGTTCACTTATTATTTAGGGATGATTTAGTTGGAGTTGGAAAATTTAACATACCAACTATGGGTTTATTTTTTCATTTTTGCTAGAGTGGCTGGAATCACCTTTTTCATTCCTTTTTTTAGCACTACTTTTGTTCCCGTTCATATAAAAGTTTTTATAACGCTCTTTATTTCTTATTTGGTGCTATTTGAGGTTAACGGTACTTTCCCTATAAATTCATCGCCTTTAGTAATAATATTTTATTTGTTGATGAATTTTGTTTTTGGAAGTAGCGTAGGATTAATAGCTAATATTTTGTTTTATGCCTTTCAATTTGCAGGGGAGACGATAGGTATACAAATGGGATTTGCGATGGCGAATGTTTTTGATCCAGTAACTAGCGATGAAGTTTCTTTGGTTTCTGAGCTTTCATTTTTATTCAGTATGTTGCTTTTTTTTATCTTTAAAGGACCTTTAATTTTATACTCAATAATTATAGATTCTTTCAACAAGGTTCCCGTGGTTTTTACTCTAGCGCCTGATGGATTTATGGTTTTTTCCCAAAAATTATTTGATGTATTCACTATAGGACTTCAACTTTCGATGCCGTTTATTGCATTTATGATCCTTTTGAAAGTTGCTTTGGGAATAGTTTCTAGATTGATCCCACAGGTTAATGTTTTTATGGTGGGTATCCCACTAGAAATACTGGTAGGATTTTTACTTTTCTTAGGAGTGATATTGATTTGGGAAGATCAGTTTACTACTCTATTCTTTCAACTAATGGAATGGATAAAAAATTCAATGATCCTTCTATTTCAATAAACCTTCAACTTTTTGCGGATCCAGATAAAACTGAGGATCCAACACCTAGACGTTTAGAAAAAGCTCGAGAAGAGGGAAACATTCCTCAATCGAATGAATTTAACATGGCGGTTAGTTTTTTATCAATTTCGCTTTTTTTGTGGATAATATTTGAGCCACTCCTTAACGATATTTTTAAGGTATTTTATGATTATTTATCTTTAGATTTAGACTATTCACCAACAGATTTGCTTGGATATGAGATTACAGCACACATGAACTTATACATAAAATTGATACTGTTTTTTGTCGTTGCCGTTGTAGTTTCTACCCTTTTGGGAATGATCCAAACCAAATTTTTGTTTACTTTTAAATCTTTAAAATTGGATCTGAGCAAGATAAACCCCATTAAAGGATTCAAAAGGTTATTTTCTTTAAGATCTGTTGTAGAGCTTATAAAGGCCCTTTTAAAATTAACCATATTAGGATTGTTAATCTATAATATAATAAAGGCCAATTGGTTTAAGATACTCTCTTTGGCAGAGGAAGAAACGGCTTTTTCTTTTAATGTGATTTTTGATTTGGTGATTAACGTGCTGTTTCAATTAGGAATAGCCTTACTTCTTCTCAGTTTGTTTGATTTTTGGTACCAGAGGTATGAATATAAAAAAGAGTTAAAAATGAGTAAGTATGAGGTCAAACAAGAACGAAAGGAAATAGAAGGTAACCCTGAAATTAAACAAAGGCAAAGAGAATTGATGAGAAATTTGGCAAGAAGTAGAATGATGCAAAAAGTCCCTGAAGCGGATGTTGTCATCACCAATCCTACTCATTATGCTGTTGCCATAGAGTATAATGCTGAAGAAATGCATGCGCCCATTGTTGTAGCAAAAGGAAAAGATGAAGTTGCATTTAAAATAAGAGAGATTGCTTTTAAACATAGAATCCCTATCTTAGAAAGACCTGCTTTGGCAAGAGAAATTTATGAGAAAGTTGATTTAAACGAAGAAATACCAGAAGATTTATACACCTTAGTTGCAGAGGTACTGGCTTACGTCTACAACCTCAGTTATTAATTCATTGGGGGGATAGCAATGAATTTTACTAGAATAAAAGGGTTAGATGCAGTAATATCCATACTTATTGTTGGAATAGTTGTGTTGATGGTAATACCTATTCCTACGTTTTTGCTAGACTTTTTGCAACTTTTAAACATAATCGTTTCGATAATGATTTTATTGGCTACATTATATTTGAAAAGGGCATTGGATATTTCTATTTTCCCATCTTTGTTATTAGTTATGACTATCTTTAGGTTGGCGTTGAATGTTTCTTCTACTCGTTTGATACTCTTAAACGGTAAAAATTTCGAAGGAAAAGTTGTTAGAGCCTTTGGAGACTTTGTTGTTGGTGGAAATTATATTGTGGGAATCATAATCTTTTTGATACTCGTTATAATTCAATTTCTCGTAATAACTAAAGGAACAGAAAGAATATCGGAAGTAGCCGCAAGGTTCACTTTGGATGCCATGCCTGGTAAACAGATGAGTATAGATGCTGATATGTCTTCAGGGTTGATTAACGAAGAAGAAGCTAGGCAAAGAAGAGAAGACATACGAAGAGAAGCCGACTTCTATGGTGCGATGGATGGAGCTAGTAAATTTGTGAGAGGGGATGCAATAGCCGGTTTGATAATAACCCTCATCAATTTAGTTGGAGGTTTATTAATTGGGATTTTACAGCAGGGACTGACGATCGCTGAAGCAGCAGAAGTATTCGCCTTACTCACCGTTGGTGATGGACTAGTTGCTCAAATTCCTGCGTTGTTAATTTCAACCTCTGCGGGTATGATAGTTTCAAGAGCCGCTTCAAAAGATAATTTTGGGGTAGATTTAATAAGACAACTTACTTCTGATACAAGGGTTTTAAATATAGCAGGTGGAATAATAATATTTTTAGGTTTGTTAACACCAATCCCAGTTTTTCCATCTTTGATTTTAGGAGGAGGTTTACTTTTTGTAGCTTATGCGAATAAAGCTAACGAAGGCCAGCTAGCTTACGAAACAACAGGTTCTAGTGGTGGAGGGATTGGAAGCTCAACTGCACCAAAAGCTGAAAAAAGAGGTGTTTCTGGCGGTTTTTCACCACCTCTTACAACTCCAGAAGAAGTTTCAGAAGTTTTACAAGGGGATACAATTGAGGTAGATATTGGTTATGGATTGATACCTTTAGCTGATCCCGATCAAGGTGGAGACCTCTTAGATAGGATAACCGTTGTTCGAAAACAATTAGCTTATGAATTGGGTATAGTAATCTCTCCTATTCGAATAAGGGACAGCGTTCTATTAAGTTCGAACGAATACGTTATTAAATTGAAAGGCGTTGAAGTTGGTAGATTTGAGTTGATCCCCGATAGACTTCTGGCAATAAACTCGGGTATGGCTTCAGAAGAATTGCCTGGTATAAAGACAAAGGAGCCAGCCTTTGGGTTGACAGCTTTTTGGATAGATGAAAGTTTAAAAGAGGAGGCTATAGAAAAAGGTTACACAACTGTTGATGCCCCCAGCGTTTTCGCCACTCACCTTTCCGAAACCATTAAAAAATATGCCCATGAAATTATTGGAACCAAAGAAATAGAAATATTGATAGATGGATTGAGAGTTAATTATGCTAATCTAGTAGATACCTTAATTCCAACGATGCTAAAAATGCATGAACTAAAAAAAGTTTTAAGTGAATTATTGTATGAAAGGGTTTCGATAAGAAATCTTTCTTTAATTTTTGAAAGTTTGATAGAAGCAGTTGATAAATACGGTAACAATATCGAGAACTTAGTAGAGTATGTTAGAAGATCATTGGGGAGGCAAATAGTTGAAAATTTAAAATCTGATGATGGAGAATTACACGTCACCGCACTGGATCCAACTATAGAGAAAAAATTAGCTGAATCGATAAGGGAAGCCGATTCGGGAAGGGTTATTATACTCGAACCAGAATATTCGAATATTTTGGTACAAAAAATATCTAAATCTCTGGAAAATATGATGATGAAAGGTTTTAACCCTATATTGATTTGTTCTAAAAACATAAGATATCCGTTTGCCAGATTTACATTAAAATTTATACAAAACATCAGTATTGTAGCGTATGAAGAGATACCCTCGGACACTTCTCTAAACGTGAATGAGATAGTGAAAATAGAAGGTGAAAGATCCAATGCAAATTAAAAAACTTACAGTAAAAACGATTTCTGAAGCAATGGAAAAGATAAGAAGAGAATTTGGAGAAGATGCCTATATTTTAGATACAAAAAAAGTAAAAAAGGGTGGCTTCTTTGGAATTGGTGGAGAGAAATACCTTGAAGTAACTGTTTTGAGTGAGGAAAACAAAAATCCCGAATACAAACCTCAAAAATCGAAAAAATCTACACAAGAATCTGATAGTACCTATACGCTAAACGATCTAATAAAAAGGAATACACCCGAATTTTATAGAAAAAAAGAAAGAGAAGAAAAAATATCAGCACCTTCGTATTTTAAAAGTAATAAAGAACCTAATTATAAGGATTCGAAAGACGATTTAACAGAGTTTATAAAAACGAGTAGAGAAATATCCTCTAAGATAGACAAAAGTGCTGAATCATTTTATCGTCAACACATTGAAAGGGAACCTTCTGAAAGTGAGATCAAAGATAGTCTGAAATTACAAGAGTTGATGAATATGGTTGAAAAGTTGAATAAAAAAATGGAAGTGAACAATCTTTATCTTCAAGATATAAAAGATAAGCTATACGAAAAATCGTATTCAAGAACTTTCATTGAGTCCTTTTTAAACCAATTGAACGATTTAAAAGTTGAAGAAAATTGGAAAAATCAAGAAATTATAAGAACCAGATTTGAAAAGAAACTTTATCAAAGCTTTGAAATTTTAAATTTTGGTGATGTAAAGAATAAAGTTATGTTTATAGGTCCCACAGGAGTGGGAAAGACGACAACATTGGCAAAAATAGCCGCTAACTTAAAAAAAATGAATAAAAAAATTGCACTAATTACAATCGACACGTACAGAATAGCTGCAACTGACCAGCTAAAAACTTATGCAGATATATTAGGTATTTCTCTTAACATTTGTTATACCCCGTCTGACCTTAAAATTGCTGTGGAATCACTTTTGAATTTTGACGTAATTCTAATAGACACAGCCGGAAGAAGCCATAAGAACAATTTACAGATGGGGGAACTCAAAGTTTTTAAAGATGTAGTTAACCCTGATTACAATATAATGCTAGTATCCTCCAACACCAATTGTGAAGATATGATGCATATTTACGATAATTTTTCTTATCTAAAACCCAACGCATTAATTTTTACAAAGATGGATGAAACGTCATCATATGGGCAATTATTTTCTTTTCTGGAATATTCTAAATTACCTTTGTTGGGGATAACAGATGGTCAAAGAGTTCCTGAAGATTTGAAGTTTCCTTCTAAAGAATGGCTGACTCATGCAGCAGTGGAGGAGGTATTTAAATGAACCGGATATATCGTGATCAAGCAACTGGTTTAAGAGAAGAGTTTTCTAATACACAAACAAAAATTATAACAATCGTAAGCGGAAAGGGAGGAGTAGGCAAGTCGGTATTATCAGTGAATATAGCTACTGAGTTAGCCACACATGGGAAACGAATACTTTTGTTTGATTCGGATGCCGGTTTTGCAAACGCTTCTATTTTGATGGGAAAAACTGTGAAGGTTACGTTGAGTGAATATATGAGGGGAAATGTAACCTTCAACGAGTGTGTTCAAGATACAGAGTACGGTGTTAAGATAATTAGTAGCGGTTTTGATTTCACAGATTGGAAGATCTTTCAAAATAATTTTACCGATTCGATCATGGATGAATTTTTAAATTTGTTGAAAGATATCGATTTTTTTATAATAGACGTAGGTGCAGGTTATTCTGAAAAACTCAATAATTTTTATTTAAATTCTGATACTATCTTTCTAATAACTGTTCCCGAACCGACTGCTGTAGTTAACGCTTACACCCTGCTGAAAGCTTTATCTGTTTTGAATGTAAATGGGGAAATAGAGATAATTCTTAACATGATCAAAAATAAAAATGAAGTGGAGATGGTTAAATCCGTCTTAAGTAGAACTGCAAAAAGGTTTTTAAACAGAGAAATAAATAACTTTCATGAAATTTCTTACGATGAAAACGTTCATATGAGTGTTAAGAGGCAGATACCATTAGTTTCATTGAAAGAAAACAGTAAATTTTCAAAAGATATAAAAAAGATTACCTCCAATATATTGAATATAGAAACCTCTTCCCATATTAATTTTACCCAGAGATTGAAAGAGATGTTTGGAAAAGACCATTGATGTTCGGGGTGGATGAACGCTATAAAATAGATAGAAAAGGGGTTTAAGATGTCTGATTTTGTCGAAAAAGTAAGCTCAAAGAATGTTTTATACACTAATATGCCCTTGGATTTAGAGATTCAAGAAAAAGGAATTCAAGGAGTTTATAAAAGTATCCTATACGAACATGATCTCAGCAGTAATCTAGCTAAAATTGGAATGCCGATTTTTAAGGGAGCCTATCTGCAAATTTTTCGAGGTACTAATCTAAAAGTAAGAGCATACTCTTCAAGGGCTGTTTATTTATTCAAAAGCAAAGTTTACAGCAGTGGAAAAGAAGGAAATATCAGATACCTTATAATAAACATTCCTGAAACAATTGTTAGAGTGCAAAGAAGGCAACATGCCAGGATCCCTGTTTCTGAAGAAGGTACCTTTTGTTTCAAAGAAGACCTAGAAAATAGTGAAAGTGAGGAGAACATTCAACCAACAAAATATCGGTTTATGACTAAAGATTTCAGTGCAGGAGGATTGGCTATCGTTACCTCTAAAGAGATGAAAGTCGGACAAAAGATAATAATAAATTTAGCATTAAAAAATGAGATCAGACTTGAAAACATGGAATCCGAGGTTGTTAGGTCTATTGGAAAAACTACAAGTGGTGAATACATTTATGGAATTAAGTTTTTAAACTTAACAAGAGAAAAAGAAGAAGAGCTGGTGAGGTTCGTTTTCAAATTAGAGCGGGAGTCATTTAAAAAGATTTGATACAGTACCTTTTTCATAACAAAAAGGGGGAAGTTTAATGTCAATCTATGATGAGATTAACGAACAGAAATTGGATGCATTGAAGGAATTAGGAAACATAGGTGCAGGTAATGCGGCGACAGCTATTTCAACGATGCTGAACAAGAAAATAGATATCACAGTTCCCTCTGCTGAAATTTTACCGATTTCAGAGTTATGGGAGGAGTTTAGTGATCCTGAGGATATAACAGCCGGGTCAATGGTAGAAATTGGTGGAGAGCTTCATGGGGCGATTTTGTTTCTGCTAGGAACTGAAGAGATGAAAAATATTTTAGAGTTGTTAATGCTCCCCCGACCACAAGACTTAACCCAAATTGATGAAATGACCTCTTCAGCCATAGGTGAAATTGGTAATATTATGTGTAGCTCTTATATATCTGCGCTTTCGAATTTCACAGGTTTGAACATACATTCCTTGCCTCCAAAAATTACCGTAGATATGTTAACAGCTATAGTTTCTGAGTCTTCCCTCATGGTTACTGAAGGGAGCGATTTTGTAATTTTAATTAGAACAGAAATAAACATGGAAGAGTATGAAGGGAACGTAAAAGGCTTCTTGATATATTTATCAGACGAACAAAATATTTTAAAATTATTAAAATCCTTAGGAATGGGGACGAATAATGACTGAGAGCAAGAAAAAAATAATAGGAATTGGTGAATACATCGTAGATAAAAATCCAGCTATTTTGGTAACATTAGGGTTAGGCTCGTGTGTAGCCGTTTGTTTGCGAGATAAGAAAAACCTCATTGGAGGGTTAGTCCACGTCATGCTTCCTGAAAGTAGAGATAATAAAAAAGATCAAAAGATCGGTAAATACGCAGATACAGGGATAAAAGCAATAATAGATGGAATTATAGATTTGGGTGGAAACGTTAAATATCTGGAAGCTAAGATAGCAGGGGGGGCAGCTATGTTCCAAAATTCGAATAATTCTTTGAATGTTGGAGCCAAAAACGTTGAAGCCGTAAGACAAATTTTGAAAGAAAACGACATAAAAATAATTTCTGAAGATACAGGAGGAAATAGAGCTAGAAGTGTTGAATTTAACATCGCTAATGGAGAATTAAAAGTTAAGAAGGTCGGCGGGGGAGAAAAAGTTGAAATCGCAGTAATTTAAGGTGGCAAATATATGAAATACAAAATTAATGAAGAACAACTGGTAATGGAGTTTTTGCCAAAAATAAAGATTATAGCTTTGAATCTGAAAACCACTTTACCAAAAAATATAGAATTAGAGGATTTGATTCAGGAGGGGATTATTGGATTACTTCAATCATATAAAAGATACAACCCGGAAAAAGGTACTTCCTTTTACACCTACGCTCTAAAAAGGATAAAAGGTTCAATGTATGATTATCTGAGGAGAATAGATTGGCTTCCAAAGGACGTTCGAAGTTTAGTAAAAAAGTACGAAGATTTGATTTACGAATGTAAAGATAATGAGTACATAGACGATAATTCAGTGGCAGAAAAACTTCATATTGAAAAAAATGATGTAGATAAAATAAAGTTCTCCTTGAGCAAAAGGCAGATTCTTCAATTGGATGAGTACTTTTTAAACAATGAAGAAGATACCTGGCTTGAAGATATACAAGAAGAAAACGACCCTGAAATACTGGCTTATAAAGATATGTTACATGATAAATTAACAGAAAGTATCGAGAAATTGGAAGAAAGAGAAAAATTGATACTTTCTCTATACTATAACGAAGGCTTAACCTTTAAAGAAATAGGAAGTGTTTTAGAAATAAGTGAATCACGGGTTTCCCAGTTACACTCAGTAATATTGGTGAAATTAAAAAAGATGATTCAAGGAAGTGAATAAATATGGCTTCACTTCATGAGTTACAAATATTAGTGACCAAATCTATAGATGTAGCAAACAATGTCCAGGCGATATCTCATTCTTATGATGCAGCTAAAAATATGTTGCTAGTTGAACAAGCGAGTGAATATTCTCAAAACCTACAAAAAAGGATAAAGAGTAAAGATCAAGTTGAAAAGAAAAATGTTGATAACAAATCATCCAGCGGGGGTTTTTCTCAGAGATCCCAGAGTACTGAAAACAAAAATAGTGTAAAGAGGCTTGTAGTGGATGAGTACAGAGGTAAACTTTTGGATTTAAGGTTATAAGTATCTATCCTTATGGGTGGGGAAGGAGAAATAAAAATTATGTTAGGATATTTTTCAATATATAAATCAGAAGATGAAACGTTTTCAGGTGGATTATTGGTTCTCAATGAAAACGGTATCCCTGTTTCCTTTAAATACACAGAACCGATAAAACCTTCCAAAATCCAAAAAATAATTTATGGATCGAACCTAAAAAATTATTTAGCCTTTCAGATACTAAGTAGCGAAGAATTATACTCACCTCACGATGTGGACTTAATACTAACGGACGACAGCGATCTAATAAATTATATTGATATTGACAAAGTTATAATGTATATAATGGAAGTAAGTAGTGATAAAGGCTTTGAAGTTAAAGAAAAAGAAGGTATAATTCCCATAAATCAAAATTCTAGCTTAAGATTTTATTCTTCGAAAGTTCTAGATTCTCTTACGTTGAAGAAGCTTAAATCCTACATAGAGATTTTTGATATCTTTGAACCATTTACTCGATTAAAAGAGGCTTTGGTGTATATATGTTCCTCAAAAGAAAAATAACTATCAATCAAGTTAATCTTTCATTGTATACCCCTATAAATTCCGTGCCTTTCCAGAACGTAAGTTTTCAACTTCTATCTTCAAAAACCCAAAACCTAAAAATAAAAACCATTGGTATTAACGAGTTGGTAAAGATAACAGAACTCCCATGGGGCGAAGGGGGAATTAACTTTATTGAAGAAATAGATCACTTTTTACCAAAAAAAATAAATAATTTTGATTTTATTAAGATTAGTATAATTAAAAATTCTTCTTTATCTGGTATAAATATAAAAGAGAGTGAAATTAAGATGGGAGTCAGCTTAATAAATGTTCCAATGCCAACAGGTGCAATCCCAAATACGACAAAAATGATAGAATTTAAGATTAAAGAAAGTGTCCCTCAAAAAATAGTAGTTAAACCAATTAGAAAGGCTTTAAAAAGACCTGTTTCAAAGGAATACATCTTACAGTTAGCCCAAGAAATTGTATCATCAAAAAAAATGCAAAAGATAAAGCTTTCGTTCTTAGGTTTTTGTATTAAAGTTCCCATAGCAGAAGAGATAAATTACTATTGGAAAGGTGAAAAATTAATATGTTTTCTCAAAAATAATAAAGCAGACATTACTGACTACCTTGATTGTGCCGTTTTTCTCGATTCTGAAACCAATAAGAAGTATTTGAAGTTTATCAGGAGGTAACTTTGATTTGATTAGAAAAGAACTTATAAATTTTCTAGATTCGCTAAAAAAAGTTAACAAACAAAAAATTTTAGTTTTACCTGATGGATATCTCCAAGATTTTGACGATGAGGAAGAGGTTTTCATTTATCCAGATTTTGACATATTTCCATTTGAAAATCTGGATATCTCTCCAAATATCAAAGCAAAGAGGATGAAAACGTTACATGCCTTATTAACGAAAAAGAACGTGACCGTTTTAACTACCTTTTCATCCTTAATAAGGTACACCTTGCCTAAAAACGAATTTGTAAGCAAAAAGATCAAAGTTGGAGATACGTTCGATCTTGATCATAACGTTCCTTACCATTTAGGATACAATCTTTCAGAAGAAGTAACTAGTCCCGGAGAATATTCTAAAAGAGGTTTTGTCAGAGACTTTTTCATTCCAATTTACGAACAACCGGTTAGAATAGAGTTATGGGATGAAGTAATAGATAGAATATCCTTTTTTGATTCTTATTCCCAAAGGTCTATTGAAAATTTAAAAGAAGTTGAGATAATTCCAGGATCTGAAATTATGAAATTTGATCACAACTTAGAATTTTATGAGGAGAGATTAAAAAAATATCTTAATGGGACAAATGAAGAAGAGTTTCTGACTCTCGACCAATTCAATACCCTTCCGGGAATCTTTTACAAAGATAAAAACACAATATTTAGTTATCTTAATGAAGATGGAGATATTTATTTAATCAACAAAGAAGAAATCATAAACTCTTACTCTGAAAAAGAAAAAGAAAATTATGAAATGTGTGACACTGAACTAAAACGAAAAATATATAAAATGTTTTCTGGACATAACCTTGAAATTTTAAACAAAATAAAATATGAAGAAGTTAAACTTACCTTAGAAAAGATTTATTTTATAAAATCCAAAAAGGAAGATAAAAGGTTAGAGTATATACCTCTTCTTGATTGGGAAGATCTAAACGATGGGGACTTGGTAGTACACGAAGATTATGGGATAGGAATATATCACGGCGTTAACAAAGTTGAGACTCTTTTGGGTTTGAGAGAGTTTGTAACATTAGAATACTCCGATAATTCAAGGGTATATGTCCCAGTAGGTAGGTTAGACAAACTATCTAAATACATCGGAGACCCAGAATCCGTTAAAATATCTTCTTTGAACAGTAAAAGCTGGAAAAATACAAAGCAAAAGGTAAAAGAAGAGATTAAACAAAAGATAGAAGAGCTCCAAAAGATCTATGCCTTAAGGGAAAATCAAAGAGGAATACAACTATTTGGAGATCCTGAATTGGAAGAAAAATTCAAAGAAACCTTTCCTTACGTCGAAACACCTGACCAAGAAAAAAGTATCAAAGAGGTTATGAGAGATCTAGAAAGTGAAAGACCGATGGATAGATTGTTGTCAGGTGATTCGGGATTTGGTAAAACTGAAGTTGCAATGAGAGCAGCTTTTAGAACGGTTGTTTCAAATTACCAAGTGCTATTATTAGCTCCTACAACGATACTTGCCAAGCAGCATTACGAAAATTTCAAACAAAGAATGGACTCTTTTGGAATTAAGATAGCTTTAGTTACCCGTCATAAAACTCAAAAAGAAAAGAAAGACCTCTTTGAAAGTATAGGAAAAGGTCAAGTAGATATAGTAATAGGGACGCACGCCTTATTATCAGATTTATTGCAGGTAAAAAACCTGGGATTAGTTATAGTAGACGAAGAACAAAGATTTGGCGTACTTCAGAAAGAGAAATTCAAAAAGTTAAGTGATGGAGTAAACTTCCTTATGATGAGCGCCACTCCTATACCTAGAACCTTATACATGTCTATCAGCGGCTTAAGAGACATCTCCACGATATCGACGCCGCCTGTGGGTAGGTTACCCATTCAAACATTTATTGGGAAATACTCAGATAAGTTAGTACGCACGGCTATTTTGAGAGAAAAATCTAGGGGTGGACAAGTAATCTATATTCACAACAGAGTTCAGGAATTGAATGAACTGCATAAAAAATTGCGAACACTTATTCCAGAAATAAAAATAGCAATGGTTCATGGTGGGACACCAAAAAAGGAGTTTATAAAATCTATAAACGATTTGTATGATGGAAATATTGATCTCCTTCTTTCGACAACAATAATAGAAAATGGAATAGATATACCCAATGTCAATACCCTTATCCTAGATGACCCAGAAAGGTATGGGATCTCTCAGTTGTATCAAATTAAAGGAAGAGTTGGAAGATCTAACAGAAGAGCTTTTGTCTACTTTCTATTTAAAAAAGAAGTTACCCCTCAAACCAAAAAAAGGCTGGAAGCAATCAAACAGTACAATGAACCAGGAAGTGGATTAAAGCTTGCTTTGAGAGATTTAGAAATTCGTGGATACGGGGATATATTGGGGATAGAGCAAAAAGGTCATATTAATGCGATAGGCTATCATCTATACCATGAAATGTTGAATAAAATTTTATTTGAATATGGGATTAAAAAGGAAGAAGAAATTCAAAAACCTCAAACTTACACAGAGATAAAAGGTATAAAAGGTTCCCTAGTTATTCCAGAATCATATATTTCTAATTCTATTGAAAGAATGAGAATATATAGAAGAATATCGGTGGCTAAAACAGTTGATGATGTTGAGGATATAAGGTCTGAAATACGCGATAAATACGGTAAATTTCCAGAAGAAGTTGAGAGATTGTTTCAGTACGCTTTGATAAAAGTTAAAGCCAATATGGAAGGCATTAAAGAGATAGAAATAGGAGATACTTACATATCTTTTAAATTCGAAAATGATGTAAATCCTGTCATTGAAAAGTACAACAAATATTCAAGAAAGATTACCTTTTATCCAGAAACGAAAGAACTCATTAGTTATGGGCCAAAAGATCATATGAAATATATGGAAAAGGTTTTTTCTTAAGAGGTGAAAAATGTGTTGAATGATACAATAGTAGCCATTTCATCTCCGATTGGTACGGGAGCCATAGGGGTAGTAAGAATTTCTGGCGATCACGTTAAAAACATAATAGACCAAGCATTAAAAAGAAAAAAATATACACCTAAGAAGATGTACTATGGTTGGCTTTACGATAAAGAAGGAGAAAAAGTCGACGAGATTACCTGGGTTTACCATTCACAGCCTCACTCTTATACAGGGGAGGATATGCTTGAAATATTTTGCCATGGTGGTAAACTTATCACTTATGCTGTACTCAATACGATTATAAAATATGGGGCAAGACAAGCTTTACCTGGGGAGTTTACAAAACGTGCTGTCTTAAACGGTAAGATGGATCTCATAAAAGCAGAAGCTGTAAACAATGTGATTACTTCAGAGACGGAAATCTCTTTAAAAGCCTCTTTTAATCAACTTAAAAATGCTGTTTCGGAAAAAATCAAAGACATAAAAAACAGTTTGCTAAATATCTCAGCCCAGATCGAGGTAGAAATGGATTATCCTGATGACATAGAATTTCAAGATCACGATTTAAAAAACAAATTAGTCCATATCGTAAATAGTATGAATCAACTACTAAAAGAAGCTGAGAACGGTATTATAGCCGTTGAAGGTGTAAGAACAGTTATAGTAGGAAAGCCGAACTCTGGGAAAAGTACCTTGTTAAACGCCCTTTTGAGAAAAGATAGAGCGATTGTAACTGATATTCCTGGGACAACTAGGGACACAATAGAAGAAAACTTGAACATAAACGGCATATACATAAGGCTCATAGATACAGCCGGAATACGATATACAGAAGATACCTTGGAAAGGGTTGGAATAGAAAGGACCATAAATTCTATAAAGAATTCTCATCTAATCTTGTTTGTTTTGGATGGTACAACGCCTTTCACCCAGGAAGACGAACTAATTTATAATAAATTAAATGAATTGGGAGATAAAACTGTTATAATTATATTGAATAAATCCGACTCTCCTAATTTTACAGAGAATAATTATCTATCTTTGAAACAAAAAAATCCAAATGATTTTGTTATAATTTCTGCAAAGAACGGAGCAATTAAAAATTTGGAAAATAAGATTTATGAAAAATTTTTTGAGAAGGTCAACATAGAAGAACCAACTCTAACTAACCAAAGGCAAAAGATAACTTTAGAATCATCTAAAGAGTTTGTTTTAAACGCCATTAATTCGCTTGAGAAAGGTTTTTCTAACGATATAATTATGTATGACGTAAGAAAAGCACTTGAAAAGATCTACGAACTCTCTGGGGAAAATTATACTGAAGAATTACTGGATAAAATCTTCTCCACATTCTGTGTTGGAAAGTAGGAGGTAAAATATATGTATCTGTTAGTTTCAATTTTTTTTGGACTAATCCCCTTGATACAATTTTTCATAAAAGGTTGGTACTTTTTTGGACTATCTTCTATAGGCTTAATTGTTTCGTATTTTATGCTTAAAAAGAGGGGAGCCAAACCATTCATCACAGAAGGTGCGCTCTTATTAATCTCGCAGCTTTTTATGAATATAATTGGGCTATCAAATATACCGATATTTTTATATATCTCTTTGGCAGCGGTTTTGATTTTTGTTGCCTCGAGAGATGAAAAAATAGTTGACGATTTGAAAGATTATATAAAAGAGACAGGCCATTCTAAAGAAAATTGGGATTTTGAAGTATGTTTTTTTGGAATGGGGCAGATTAAAAATATCGATCAATTAACAAATTTATCCACTGCTGCATTTGGTTTTTCAGACAAAGGTATAGCTTTCAACACTAAGTTAAGAAGTGGGAATTACACGAGGTTCATTGATTATAATGAAATAGATGATTTCGGAATGTTCAAACTGCAAAAGAAACAAGAGTTGTACTACCCCAAAATAAGAGATATGTTCATCTGGCCAAGTAATATGAGCACTATGCATAAACCGTATATAAACACCTACGGTTTATATCTTTTAGTGGGGGATGAATCTTTGACTTTTTATGAATCGCCAAGTATCATACTTAAAATATCTGAACATTTAGAAGAAGCGAGGAGATAGACAATGAAAATTTTGAAGATGTCGTGGTATGAGATAAAAAAAGTACTGAGAAATAGAGGAGTATTAATACTAAGTATTATAATACCCGTTATTTTAGCATATTTTGGCTCTTCATTCTATCCTGCAGATATGGCACAAGATTTCCAGTTGGCCTTATATAACGAAGATAACAGTCTTTTAGGTAATTTCAGTTTCATTTTGATAAAACAATTTTTGAATTTTGAGAACACCATCGAAATTAAAAATGATGACCAATTAAACCAAATAATTAGAGAAGGAAATTATGATTCAATATTGATCATTCCAAAAGGTTTTACGCAAGATTTGATTGATCACAAGCAGACGGTCTTGTACATTATACCAAACCCTCACAAAATTCAGAACAGTATGATGGTCTATACCGGTTTTAAAGCTGTTTTTGATGAGCTAGCTGGGATACCAGAAATAAAAGTTGGCTCCACAACTGAGTTCTTACTTCAAGGAGGTATAGGGATCGACGAAACGAGGCCCAAGCCGGAAATAAAAATGCTTATACCAAGTGCCTCTGATGGTTCTTTAGTTGTTTCTCCCACTACAAATTTGGGGATTAATGATATGTTTGCTCCTATCGTTGCGGTGGTTGTAATCCTTTTGTTATCTATGATAGGAATAGCCTCTTCCATCGGTCAAGCCAGAGAAGTTGGATTACTAGATTTATACATATCAAATGGATTAAAAACGTGGCAATTCATTTTATCAAAAATAATATCGTACATCATAATAGGTTTCGTTGCAGGAATGTTCTCGTGGTATATGTTTAGAATGTTTGGTGTTCAATCACAAGCTAACCCATGGAATTTGATCTTACTTGTTTTAGTATCCGTATTTTCTTTCACCTCTTTTGGCTTGTTTTTATCTTCTTTTTTAAAAACTGCTCGAGCAGCTTCCTTCCTTGTAACGGCAATGATTGGAGGAATGTTAGTATTTGGCGGTACTTTAATTCCAATTCCTACAGGAAGCATTCTTGAAAAGATTGCGAACCTATTTCCCGTTAAATACTCTTTAGATGGCTGGAGAAAAATAACGGTATTAGGTTATGGCTTAAGTGATATAAGCTTTGAAATTCTAATTTTATTAGGTTTTGGACTTTTTTTCTGTTTGGCATCATTACTTTTGTTACAAGCTACGCAAGAAACATAGGGAAGGAATAAGGGAGGTCTAATTCGGTGAATCATATAGCCTTTTTAACGGATTGGGGGCTTTCTTCATATTATGTCTCTGTTTGTAAATCTGTTATAAAAAGAATAAATCAAAATGCTGATATAATTGATATCACCCACAGTGCTGGACATTTTAATATAAAGAAGTATGCAGCTATAATTTTTAGAGCCTGTCAAGATTTTGAAGAAGGGACCGTCTTTTTGTGTGTTGTTGATCCAACCGTAGGTAGCCCAAGGAAACCGATCGCATTGAAAACGTCAAAGTACAACTATTATTTTGTTGGACCAGATAATGGTTTATTTACTTTTGTGATGCAAGAGTTCGGAGTTGAAAAATCTGTTGAGCTATCCGACAAGAGATTTTTCTATAAAACCGATTATTCATCAACATTTCATGGGCGTGATATATTTGCACCAGTGGCTGCATACATTTCTAAAGGTATCAATATCGATCATTTTGGACCCAAAACTGAAAAATTAGCAAATTTAGATGTGCAAAGACCTATCATTGAAGATAACAAAATAATATGTGATTATTTATATTCAGATGATTTTGGAAATATCGAAACTAACTTATCTTCCAACTATATAGAACATTTAGATCTAAGCAAAAAGGTAACAGTTGAAATAAACGGTACAAAAGAAGTTGTTAGGGTCGTGAAGAACTACTCTGAAGTTAAAAAGGGCGAATTATTGTTACATGTTGACAGCTCAGGATTCTATGAGATTTCTGCCAATCAATCCAGTGCGGCTAATAAATTTAACCTAACCGATGATTTTGAAGGGAAGATAAAGATATATCTTGAATTATAAATCAATAAAAGATCCGATCGAAATTACATACACTGTAGAAAGGTCAAAATTCATTGGTAATATCGCAAAGACCAATTCGGTTGATGAAGCACAAAAATTTATAAAACAGATTTCCCAAATGTACAATAACGCCACGCATAACTGTTGGGCTTATAAGGTGCATGAGGGAGGAAGAGAAATCGCTAATTATTCCGATAACAATGAACCATCAGGCACCGCTGGCAAACCTATATACGGTGTAATTGAAAAATTTGGTCTCTTGAACGTGACCATTGTTGTTACGAGGTATTTTGGAGGAGTGAAATTAGGGATTCGAGGTTTAATAGATGCCTATTCTAAAACAGCTGAAGATGTTGTTAAAGCTTCTAAAGTGGTTACCTATGAAAAGGTATTTATTTACGAGGCAAAATGTGACTACAGTAATTTTTCCTTCATACAAAACCTCATGCAAAAACAGAATAACTTCAAAATAATAAAGCAAAACTTTTCAGACGAAGTTTATTTCATATTTGAGGTATTAGAGGATAACAAAGAAGATGTGTTATCACTAATAAAAAACAAGGTGTACAAATTAAATCTTGTCGGCAATTCGGAGGGAACTTTGTGAACAATAATTTATATAGAAAATACAGACCAAAAGATTTTGATGAAATTCTAGGACAACCTCATGTAGTAAAATACTTTAAAAACGCTTTGAACAAGCAAGAAGTTTCTCATGCTTATATTTTTTCGGGTCCGCGGGGCACCGGAAAAACCACTACTGCCAGAATACTTGCCAAAGTATTAAATTGTAAGGATCCTCAAGGGTACAATCCTTGCAACAAATGCGAGAACTGTGTTTCTATAAACAATAACAGTTTTTTGGATGTAATTGAAATGGATGCGGCTTCGAATAGAGGAATAGACGAAATTAGAAACATCAGGGACTCCTCCAATTACAGGCCAGTCTATGGGAAATACAAAGTATATATAATCGATGAATTTCATATGTTGACAAGAGAAGCATTCAACGCGCTATTAAAAACGTTAGAAGAACCACCTTCACATGTTATTTTTATTTTAGCAACCACAAATTTGGAAAAAGTCCCTGATACCATCATTTCTAGGGCTCAAATTATAAACTTCAAAAATTTAGGTCAGAGTGAAATAGTAGAAGGATTGAAAAATATAGCAAGCTCTGAAGGAATAGAATATGAGTTAGACGCCCTAGAAATCATTGCTAAAAGGGCAAAAGGTGGGATGAGAGATGCCATATCGATGTTGGAACAAGTAGAAAAATTTGGAGAGATGAAGATCACTCACCAAGACACCCTCGACATACTAGGTTTGTTCGATGAAAATTTTATTGTTCAATTCATAGAAAATGTCTACAATTCAAAAATCGATGAATTTTTGGCACAATCTGAAGATCTGTTCAATTTAGGGAAAGATCCAGAAATTCTTTTAGAGCAATCCATAGAATATATTTTTGATTCACTAATTAACGAGAAAAGAAGTAACTTAATTCACTTAATGGGGACATTCAACGATATACTTAAAGATTTAAAATACAGTGAAAATAAAAGGTTGATTTTCGATGTGGAGATCTTAGATTTCATGCATAAAAATTCAACTACGTCCTCAACTATATCTTATGATAAAGAAACAACTCCAAAAAGAAAACAAGTAGCCACAGAATCCGTTCCCAAAGAAACTCAACACCCAATTATGAAGAAGATTCTTGATTACTTCAGCGATCCACACGAGAAGAAGTCCAACATGGCTATATACTTCGCTATGCTATTTTCGAATCCGGAAATTGAAAACAATAAAATACATTTCAAATTCTCCTCAAACCAAAAGTTAGAATATGAAATCCTAAAAAAGTATGTAGATGAATTAAAGGTGAATATATTTTTGCTGATCGATGGATCATACGAAATCACTTTTTCTCTCGAAGGTGGCGAGGTGGAAAGTCTGACCCAACAAAAAGAAAAAGCCAATTTGAGAGAAAAGAAACTGTTCTGAGGGAATTACATGCTTAATATAATCTCTGCAATGGGTGTTGAAGCACAAGCGATAATAAAATATTTAAATTTAAAAAAAACAACAGATAGACCTTTTGAGAGTTATCACGACGACGAAGTCAACCTTGTAGTATCAGGCGTAGGAAAAATCAACGTAGCCGGAGCTACATCTTATCTATTGAAAGATACCTTAAAAGGTTATCCCCATAATGATTATGCAATAAACATAGGAATATGTGGTAGTTTAAATAACAAATTTGAAGTTGGAGATCTAATTTTAGTTAATAAAGTAGTAGATTATGAAAGAAAAAGGAAGTACTATACGGATATCTTAGTCGAACACAATCTAAAAGAAGGTTCCATTCAAAGTATAGATATTCTCAACAGCAATTATGAATTTGAAGAAGACCTAGTCGATATGGAATCATCGGCTTTTTTTGAGATTGCTTCAAAATTTTTGTCTGTTCATCAGATATATGTAGTAAAAATAGTCTCCGATAAAGTAAGTAAAAATCAACCATTAGAAAGATTGACTAAAAAGAATATAGATGAGTTGATTAACGATAAATTAGAAGAAATTTTTTCTTTCACAAAATTGGTGAGTTCTCTACTAAAGTTATTTCACCCTATTCTTCAACAACAAGACGAAGAAATCATAGAGAAGGTATCTAAAGGTTTGAAGCTAACGTTCTCACAGACCAAACAACTTGAAAATGCATATGCCTATTTCAAATCTAATAAGAAAGTAAGCCCTTTATTCTTAGAAGAATATTTTAACTACATTCCAAAAAGCCAAAAAGAAAGGGATGCGACTTTTGAAGATCTCAAATCAAAACTATACAAGTGAAACCTTCTCACACATCTACATTGAAAAAGAAGCTTTAAATTACTCCCTAACAAATGAAATTACTAGCAAGCTAAACAAAAGTAAGATTGTATATATAGATAACTACAATGAAATATTCTCTAGAAAGAACCAAAACCCTTTTCTACAAAAACTCTCACTGTCTTTGATTCTAGCAGTTAACAAGGGTGATTTTATCTATAAAGGGTCTCCTTTGTGCCATGACTTTGAACAACAAAATTTCTACTACACAAATTTCATAGTTAATTGTCTGTTCGATTGCGATTACTGTTATTTGAAAGGTATGAACTTCTCTTCCCACATTTTATTCTTTGTTAATCTCTCAGATTACTTTCATGAATTAAGCAGATTGTTAAGTGAAGAAGGGAAGCTTTATCTAAGCATATCGTATGATTCAGACATCCTTCTTTTTGAAGGGATCTACCCATTTTTAAAAGAATGGATAGCATTTGCTAAGGCAAACCCTTTGATAACTATAGAAATTAGGACTAAAACAACCAATTATAAAAAATTTTTGAACTACTCTCCATTAGAAAATTTGATCATTACATGGAGTATATCCCCCCAAGAAGTAATAGCAAAATATGAAAAAAACACCCCATCTTTAGAAAGAAGGCTAATGGCTATATCTCAGTTACTACAAAAAGGTTGGAAAGTCAATTTAGCGTTGGATCCTATACTTTATATAGGAGAAGATTGGGGAGAGAAATATAAGGCGTTCATTAACCTGATATCACAGAACATTAACTTAAAGAAGATCAATGCGATTACACTGGGAGTATTCAGAATGCCGTCTGACTACTTAAAAAGATTTAAAAAGTTTTTTAAATCCCCGATTGCATTTTTCCCTTATCAAACCGCAAATGGTGTATCCACTTACCCTGAGGAATTAAAAAGTAAAATGATTGAATTCGTCTCTTCAGAGTTGGAAAAAATATATGATAAAAGAAACATATACATAGTTTGATTGTTTTAGAAAAAAAGACGGACCAATGTCCGCCATTATTTAATGAATCAACTGATTAATTTTTTTACAAAAACAGGTAGAGAAAAGGATGCAACGTGAACTTCTTCATCGTAATATTTAAGTTCTTTATTAAACTCCCTAACCTTTTCAGGATCAAAATCTTTTATTGGATCCAAATTTTTTGAAGCAAATGTCCATGTCCATGTACCCGGCATATATTGAGGTACATAACCCATGTACAATCGAGCTACATTGAAGGTATTGCTGATTCTTTTATACGCCCTTATCATCCATTCTTTTCTTAAAAAAGGCTCCTCTGTTTGTGCAGAGAAAACTCCGTTTTCCTTCAAGGCTTCAAAACATTTATGATAAAACTCTTCGGTGAAAAGTAGTCCACCTTCACCTTCTGTGGGATCAGTGGAATCAATCAATATAGCGTCGAACTCATCTTTAAATTGAGAAACAAATTTACTTCCATCCTCATAGACTATTTCTACTTTTGGATTTTTTAACTCATAAGAAATGTTGGGTAAATACGTTAAAGCAGCTTCTACAACCTTTTTATCCAATTCGCAAAGGATCACTTTCTCTACAGAATCATGTTTCAATACTTCTCTGACAGTCCCTCCATCGCCTCCACCGATTACTAAAACCTTTTTGGGATCAGGATGTATGAACAAAGGAACGTGTGAGATCATTTCATGATAAACAAATTCATCTGAATCTCTCGTCATGATGAACCCATCTAATGAGAATAACTTTCCAAATGTTGGAGTTTCATATATATCTATTCTTTGATATTCAGTTTGTTCGGTATAAATGTGATTAGTTACTTCTGTGAAAACTCCTACATTATGTACTTTATCGTACTCGGTAAAAATAGTATGTGGAAAGTTAAAATTATTTTCAGCCATCAACTCACCTCTATTTTATGAGCGGAATTTTCAGGAATTCCTATTGAAGAAAAGACTCCTCGTTTGAATTCTTGACTTTCCTGTCTTTTTGAATTTAAAGCATCTTTTAGATAATAGAAAGCTTTCCATGGATCTACAGAATCTCCACAAGTATATATATCTAAAGAGGCGTAACTGTATTCAGGCCAAGTATGAATTGCCAAATGAGATTCAGAAACAATTATTGCTCCACTTACCCCATGAGGTAAGAATCTATGAAATGTTGAAGTAACTATTGTTGCCCCAGATTCAATGGCTGCCTTTTTCATTAAGTATTCTATTTGTTCAACATCGTTTAGTATCTCTTCATCACAGTCGTATAATTCGGCTATCAAATGCCTTCCTAGGGATTTAGCCATCTCTCAATCCTCCTTTAAAATATTTCTATCCATATTAGAGTCGCTGAATTTGTACTACTTTTATTTTTTATGAAATGCTTCTTATTTGCTGAATAAAAAAAAGTTTCCTCTTTGCGTACCAAATAAACTTCTTTGTTTAGGTATAACTCTATCTCTCCTTCGATCACATATCCCAATTCCACACCTTCATGAGGTTTCTCGATATCCGTTGAACAACCTGGTTCCAAAACTACCAAAGAAGGTTCTATATTTTTTGGTTCGGACGTTGTTAAAAGAAGCTCTTCTTTAACACCTGTTGGTGTATCATATATAGGTATTCTATCTTCTTTTGTGAAAACAATCTTTTCCTTATTTTCAAGATTTGAAAAAAAGTCTTTCAGATCAGTTCCTAAGGCTCTTAGAATCATTTCCAAATTTTCAACGGTAGGAGAAGCTAAATCCCGTTCAACTTGGGAAATAAAGCCTCTAGTTAAATCAGATCTCGTCGCGAGCTCCTCTTGGGTCATGTTTCTCATTATTCGAAGGCTTTTTATCTTTTCACCTATTTGCATTCAAGGTTCCTCCAATAAACTATCAAAAATGCACAGTTAATTAAACAAGTCGGTTAATATTATAAATTTTTATTTTATATTTGTCAATTACAACAATTTACATTTATGTTTCTACAACATCAATTTTGAGTTGTTTGTGTTATACTAATAACTAGTGGGGTGGGGAGCATAATATACTTTTAAGGAGGACTTTTAAGCAATGCGATCGTATTTGAGGCCTTATCTAGGTATAGATTTAGGAACAGCAAACACTTTAGTTTATATGAAAGGTAAAGGGATAATTTTAAACGAACCCTCTGTTATAGCTATCAACAAAGATACTTCAGAATTGCTAAAAGTAGGAAAAGAAGCTAAAAAAATGATTGGGAAAACGCCTGCTAATATAATCGCCATCAGGCCTCTTAAAGAGGGGGTAATAGCAGATTATAATGTGGCTATGACGATGCTTAAGTATTTTATAAACACTGCATTGAATGGTTTTAGCTTTTTTAAACCAATGGTAGTTGTTGGAATACCTACAGATGCAACCCAGGTGGAAAGAAATGCTTTGAGAGAAGCAGCCTTGGATGCTGGATCCAGTAAGGCTTTTTTGATTGAAGAAGCCATGGCAACTGCTATTGGAGCTGGATTGGATGTAGAAGAACCCTCGGGAAATATGATCGTAGACATTGGTGGAGGTACCACAGAAATAGCTGTAATTTCGCTTGGAAATATTGTATTATCCAAATCTATAAGGGTAGCGGGAGATTTGATCGATCAAGAAATTATCAATCACATAAAATCAAAATACAATATGGTAATAGGAGAAAAAACTGCTGAGAGGATAAAAATTGAAATTGGAAATGTTTTTGATAGTCCCCAGTACAATGATTTAAGCATGGAAGTGATAGGTTTAGATGTTCTCACCGGCCTTCCAAAAAGTGTTACGATCACAGGCTCAGAGATAAGAAATGCAATGCGGATACCGGTTAACAAGATAGTTGAAAATATTAAATTGGCTATCGAAGAAACCCCACCTGAACTTTTGTATGATATAGTAAATAGAGGTATATTTTTGGCTGGTGGAGGGGCTTTGATAAAGGGCATAAAAGAGCTATTAGAAAGGGAAACTTTGATAAGAGTTGTAATAGCGGATGATCCAATAACTTGTGTGGCAAGAGGGGCAGGGATGGTTATTGATAAGATAAATCTTATAAAAAGTATATCTCAAAAAGCTTAATATGAGATATTTTGGGATTTTATTTTTAGTAATTTTGATCTTTATTTCGATTTTATTTAATACTTTTGAAAGCTTGGGAGGTATTTTAAAACCTCTAACATACCCGGTTGATATGCTTTTTTCAACGCTTCATTTCAAGGTTTCAGAAAGAAATGCAAGTGCTGAAAAAATTTCTAGTATCTTGGATGAACTCAAAAAACAGCCTATCTATATAATAGAAAGTAAAGAGATCGAAAATGTAGATTTAACGATCCCTCGAGGTATAATTTTGAGTGAAACAGAGCGCTCTTTTAACGTTTTGACGAGTAATGAAGGAAATTTAGACAAAGGTTATTTAGCCGTTTCTACTGATGGGAATCTTTTAGGCTTTGTTGAAAATACATTTTCAGATAGAGTAGTGGTTAGAAAATTGGGTTGGGGAAACCAAGATTTTTTTGGAAAAATAGGTTTCGTAGATGTGTTGATAAGAGAAGATAAAGGTAATTTATTGGTTGAAATACCTGATAATTATAATGTAATAATGGACGAACACCTGAATATAGATCTTCCTAATTATGTAAAAAGCGGAGAAAAAGAAGGTATATTTTTATCAGGTGAAATTGTTTCTAAATATGGAGATCTTTATCTTTTCAACCCTGTGACGATTGATGGTTTTTTAGTTTACTTTTTCCCTTACTAAAGTAAAGAAGTGAGAATATATGATGTATCTAATTTATTTTTTATTAGCCCTCATTACCGCTTCGTTTGATAGATGGCTTGGAGAAATACTTTTTTTTGTTTTCCCTATAATTGCTTTATATGTGGCAGACTTTAAAGAAGATGATACTAGACTTCTTTTCTTCGTATTGATATATACTATTTTCTATTTCAATTCTAGGTTTGAATTGGGATTTCTTGCAATAATTTTTTTTGTTATCTTTCTTCTCATCAACTTTTTCTTACATCAGTTGGAAATGACTTTAATTAAAGCATTGATATACGTGGGTGTTTTGTCGCTTTATATGAGTGTCATTACTTCTTCTCTTTATCCTTTTTTATGGGATATGATTATCGTCTTTGTATTATATTTTATGAACATGAGGCTGGTTTTCAATGAAAGAAAAAAGAGCTAAAATACTGTTTTCTTTATTTTTTTTGGGTATTGCTTTACTTTTTGCGAGATCATTTCAATTACAGATTTTAAACTGGGATAAATATTCAATGGAAGTTCAAGAGTTATCAACAAGAATTGTAAAAGATTCTCCTAAAAGAGGAAATATATACGATAGAAATGGAAATTTGTTAGCATGGAACCAAAGGATATATAATTTAACGAATTTAGGAGGAACGCTCAGTGAAGAAACAGAGGCCGAATTGTATCAAGTTCTAAAAGATGTAGTGGATAATCCGTATGCTATAATAGATAAATTAAATTTTCAAAAAAGAGTGAATTTAGAAATAAATTCAGTAACAGCTCAAAAGATAGCCAGTATTGACAGAAATCTACAAGTTGAAGAAAGATATATAAGAAAGTATGCCCACGAATCTTTGTACCATGTCTTGGGTTATGTGGACAATGAAGGTACTCCAAGATCAGGATTAGAATTGGTGTTTGATGAAGAATTACAGGGGCAGCCAGGGTACAAAATGGTCAATATTGCTACAAATGAATCAGTTTCACCTATAATTGCTCAAGCCCATTCTATTGACGGGAATAATATTTATTTAACGTTGGACTTAGATTTACAGATCAAAGCCTACAATTATTTAAAAGAAAACAACTACAATGGTTCGGTGATAATCTCCGAACCAAAAACGGGAGAAATTTTAGTCTTTGTTAGTCATCCTTCGGTAGATCCTAATTTGTTTGCCCAAGGAATGAGTAATTTAGAGTTTCAAAGAATTTTGAATGACAATAATTTGCCATTGTTAAATAGAGCTGCATCCGCATTGTATCCGCCTGGATCTATTATAAAACCGTTTGTTGCATATGCTGCACTTGAGGGGGGTATATCTCCACAAGCAACCATAAATTCAACCGGAAGATACGATTTAAAGAACTCTCAAGGTAACGTTATCGCATCTTATTACGATTGGTATACTTTAGGACATGGTGAAACCGATTTGGTAAAATCCTTGAGAGCATCGGTTAACTCTTATTACTATTGGCTTGGGGAAAATTTGGGAATAGATTATTTAAAAAGTGTTGCAGATAGATTTGATATTACTTCTAAAACAGGTATAGAAATACCAAATGAAAAAAATGGGATTTTTCCAGACCCTGAATGGAAGTATGAGAAATTTGATACTATATGGTATCCAGGAGAAACATTATTAACGTATATAGGTCAAGGATACATCACAATGACGCCACTTCAAATTCTAAGAATATATAACATCCTTGCTACAAAAGGTGAATATTATCAGTTTAGCTTATTTGAAAGAGAAGAAGATGTTTTTGGAAATATAATAAATAAAAATGAACCTTTACTTAGAGATTCATATGAAATGAACGAAGAATACCTGAAATATGTTTACCAAGGTATGATAGAAGTGACTTCATTCAGTGGGCCACCTGGTGAAGAAGGTACTGCTTATCAGTCGTTTATGGATTTCCCAATAACGGTAGCCGGAAAGACAGGTACCGCAGAAGTAGGAGGTGGAAAACCTGCTCACTCGTGGTTCGCCGGATTTTTACCAGCAAATGATCCACAGTACTCGATTGTGGTTGTAATAGAAAATGGAGGGATGGGGTCCACCGGTGCAGCACCTATTGCTAGAGAGATACTCGATGATCTACTTGAAAAATATCATATTCAATAAAAAAGGGTGGGGAGCGGGGGAAGGGCGCTATAGATATTAGATAGTTTTATAAAGAAAATTCTGTTTTTAAAAAAGGATTACAGGGCTGAGCTCTCCCATACATGACTAGGACCCCAGGTCCTTTCAAAAATTCAAAAGGAGATGATGTTAATGAAGAAAATGTTTATATTTTTGATGCTCATCGTTTTTTTAAGTATGACGGCTTTGTCTGAGAATTATACCTTCATCTTTAAAGACGTTCAACTGTTCTATAACGTTTCTAACGAAACCTCCTTCCTTGTTCCTGATGGTTTTGATGTACTTTGGATCAGTGGAGTGGATTCTTGGGAACTTAAAAAGGTGTATCAACACTTTCCTTTTAAGATAGCTTCATTGGAAGATTACACTCAAAAATCTATTGAAGCCATAGATGAAAATGTTTACAAGATCATTGGAACAAATGAAATTCTATTTTATAACCCTCAATTAAATCATTGGTGCGTTACTGATGAAAAGAATAAAGATAAGATCCAACCCACTACTCAAATTCTATTGAAAAACCCTAAAAGTGCTGTAATTGCTTTAAGAGGAGAAGGTTCGTGGGAAGTTATCTATGAAATGAAAAGTGATGGAACTTTCAACAAAAACGTTCAATTCAACGGCGTTCCTGTTGGGCAAACCAACCTATACTTAGTTAATGAATATCTTAACTTGTCTTCTCGTGATTACATAGAGAGTACAAAGTTATTGAGTAGCACACGTATGGTTAATGAAGATGATTTTGGAATGGTTGCAAAAGAGGCAATTCTAAGTCAAACTTATACAATGAATTTGGGAAAAGTCAATTTTCAAAATACTTTAATGAATGTTAGGATATCTCAAAACGATATATTATCATACCAAGACAGAAACGTAATTAATTTTTCTTTGTACACCAATATAACAAATTATACAAAAACCCAGATAATAAGACACGTAGAAAACACAAAATACAATGGTTTAGGGATAGAGTTACCTTCGGGAGAAGTCTGGATACACGAAGAATTCGATAATGAAAGTTTTCCGATAAAGTTAGCGTACATTAATGATACTCCCGTTGGAGACACGCTCAAGATAAACTTAGGGGAGAGTTGGGATGTACAATATAAGATAGAAAAATTGTCGGATGTTGAAGTTAAATCGGCAAACTCCCGAATAGTAGACTTTTTGATCACAGTCAAGAATTTCAGCTATGATCGACAAATCGTTAACTTGAGTATGTTTGAACCCAATATCGAAATAGAAGAAATGCAAGTAGAAGGAAATTATCAAAATTTAAAAAACAACTCAGAAAAAGGTAAAATTGATATTGTCTTCGATATAATAGATGAGGTAAAAATAAGGATGACAATTAAAACTGTACTTAAAGAATAAAACTCTTAATAATTTCAAAAAAATAGTCGATATTATCTACGAGGTAAAGATTTGATTTTACAGTTAAGTCACTGGCACCAAACCCTTTAATAAATTGAAATCTCTCGGCGAATTCCTTTGAGATATCTTCTTCAAGGCGTTTATCTGAAGGGAGCATCGCGACAAATATTATTTTGTTTTCATTGTTTTCTAAAATGCCGTCTATATGCCAGTGTTTTTGATATGCCTTCTCCTTGAAAGTCATATGTCTGCCAACTCTTTGGTAAAGGTTTTTCATAGCAGAACCTATATAGGCGTACAATCCTTTGTTGATCTTTATCTCTTTGTGATGTAAGTTTACTGTAAAGTCTTTTTTTATATCAATCAGTAAAATGTAAGATCCTTTATTCGTCTTTATCCCTCCCAAGAGAAAGGTGATTTTTATGATTGACTCCATCAAGCCAGAGCATTTTAACCCATACTTGGGCTACAAGTTAGACCCGGGCGAGCTTGGATTGGCTAACAGTTCCCCTGCTTCTTTGAGTATACTTAGGGTGGCAGCCCATGAGTTGGGGAATATAAACCAATTTAAATCTCAGGCTCTGAAAAAAGGTGGAATTGTTATATATACAGACATCGACCTTAATCTTAAAAGAAGGGGAGGATTTTTAGCTGCCGTTGGAGGAAAATCTAAAGCTGTTATTCTGTATAGAAAAGAAACAGATAAAAGTTCTCCACAAGATCCCGTTTATGAACTGCAAAATACAGAGAAAAACACCAAGGAAACAAAAGATATAAAGCAAAAGATCGAAAAAGAAATTCAAAAAATAACGAATGAATTAAGAACAGAAACGGATCCAGAAAAAATTAAAAAGTTAATCAGCACCCTTCAATCTTTAGAAATTTATAAAAGTAACAGCTCTTCTTTAGATTTGGAGTTTATTTTAGGATTAACTTTGGATCTAACGGTTTGATTCTAAAACTTCTTCTCTTTTATTACTTTTCTCCGATATCTCTTGGGGCTGGTCTTTTTCTATAAAATTAATCACCCAACGCCCCACAATTCTTTTGAATATATAACTTGATTTATGTCCCGCCAACAGACCTTTGACTTTTTTATTTGGTAATAAGTTTTGAAGGTCATTTGTGGCTTTATGTGGCATGATTTTATCGAAAAGAGCTTTTATAAAAAGAACAGGTTGATTAACGAACTTAGCATAACTCAGCGAGTCGTAATGATAACAAGTAATAGGTGTTTTTTGGAATATATCATCTATAGAATTGATATTATTTTTTACAAAGTTAGCCGCATCACTTCTAAATTTTTTACAAAACTCTTCGGAATCGCAACCAAATGAATTTTTTTCTTTTGCGTATCTTTCCCTAACTTTTTCCGTATATGGTGAGTAAAAGTTTATCCATCTCCAATTCCCACCAGTGATCATCAAGATACCTTTTTTAATCCTCTTATCGAGAGCTAAACTCATAGTACCAATGATTCCTCCAAAAGATACCCCCATTAAGTACAAATGATTTTCCGAAAAATCATCGAAGGTTTCAAGTAAATCGATTGCTCTTCGAACATCTTTTACAGAATTATGAAAAAGTACTGTGCACTCATTTGGTTCAGGTGAATAATAAGGGTCACCATCTTCTACATCGTTTGGTTTTCTACTCAGATGGTAAGGAAGGATCACAACACTCGTTCTGTAGCCAAATTTTTTGAAATACCTCCCGTACCATTCAAGATATGGAACGTTGTTGGGTCCAATACCATGTAGAAAGATTATATCCCCTTTAACTTTTTGTTCAGGTTTAAACATATGAATTACCTGAGTTTCGTTTTCTTTGTAAATGGGATCAGTGTACACAGTGTGGAAAGTGTAAACATAATAATCGTTTTCTTCTCTTACTTTGTAATTTATCGGAAGTTTAGGATATTCAAATATGTAGTCCGTTGTTTATCACCTCGTATTTTATACATGTAATTGACATTTATGCATCTCTATTTTACAAAGTTATATTTACTTTTTCTTAAAATAAACATTATAAAATTCTGTTATTATAATAAAAAATACCTATATAGGGTATAGGAGGTTGAAAGATAACATGCAACATGTAAAAGTAAAGGTTTATACAACTCCAAACTGTCCTTGGTGCAGAAAAGCCAAATCGTATTTTAGAGAGCTAGGAATAAAATTTAGTGAAGTAGATGTTTCAAGAGATCCAAAAGCAGCAGAAGAACTAGTTCGAAGGACTCATCAAATGGGGACTCCGGTAATTCAAATAGGGAGTCAGTATATAATCGGTTTTGATAAAAACAAAATCGATAGTATGCTGGGAATAAACTAAAAAAACAATTTCAATTATAAAAACATAGGGTCTTTAAAATTAGACCCTATGTTTTTTTCTCAATCAATCTTTATCAAAACATCGTCCATTATCTTCGGATCGGTTGGGTTACCTCCCCCAAACGACCAAGGTCCTCCATTTGGTGATAATGGTCTCAAGACCCCTTCGATTCCATCGTAATCGTATGTTGTTATATAAATAGTCCATCCTGAAAGGTCGCTTGTGTCAAGTGTTGAAAGTGGAATCATAAAGGTTATTTTATTTTCTTGTTTATTAACCTGCGTAGTAGGGGCAGGAGTTATTGGATCACCATATTTATTAGCTGATGAGTTCTCTGAACTGAAAAGACTGATACCCCAACCGGTTGCGTAAACTTCGTAATCCCAATCTAAGCTATTAGGCATAGTTGCATTTTGAAATGGTAATTCTACTGCTCCTTTTTTGTCAGGGTCGTCGAAGAAGATTTGAAATGTCACATGATCGAATCCGTTTGCAGGGTTCCAGATATCAGTCACATTCTCCATAGTTACAACCATCCTAAGCATAGTTCCAATTTGTATCAATTCAACCTCTTTAATATCCATCTGTTTGTTGAAAGTTGGGTCTTTTGGGTAAGAATAAGTTCCATTAGGTCCTTTATCGTCTCCCAGAGAGTCTTCAACTATTTTAAGAGTCACCATTGGAATTTCGAAATTAATATTATAACTTTCTGAATAATCAACTATTAATGGAGTTCTTCCGTAGGCTTTAACGAATATGTTGTGTTGCCCAGGTGTGAAATCCGAGATGTTTATTGGGATTTCCCAAGGTTCATTTTGTTTTTGTGTGAGATTGATTTTAGCATATTCCTTTTCCTCACGATCAACGATTACCTGAATAGATTTTGCGTTTGATGCTGTTCCTTTTAATACGAAGTTTTCAGAGAAGGTTTGACCTTCTTCTAAATTTGTAATTTCTACAGATACTTCTTCTTCCTTGACAGGGTTAATTTCATTCGTTACCTCGAATATACCGATTGCCTTAGCGTTTAACAAGATATTCAAAGGCGAAGAGTATACGATTTCTTTGTTAATCATATTGTTTACTAAAATGGGTTTAAGAATGGTACCTTCATCAATCCCTAAATCAACATCTGTAGCATGTTTTTTATTGGAAGATGTATTCATCAAAATAATATAAGATTTTGATTCATCTTTTACTTTATAAATGAAAGGTCCTGGACCTAATTCATCTGCGAAGAGAACTTCTACTTTTCCATATCTGAAGGTTGGTATATTTTTCCTTAATTCAGTTAATTCTTTGATGTACTGAAAGGTAGGTGTTGTTGTATCAAAGTGGTCAACTCCTCCAGAAGCAAATCCCTGTTCAAACATTGCTGCCCGTGTTTCAACAAAGTTTTGTTCGGTACCGTAATATATAGTTGGTATTCCTGGAATAGTGAATATAAAAGTTAAGGCCTGCTTGAGACTGTTTATATCAGAACCTTTTAGGAATCTATCCATATCGTGATTATCAATAAAGGTTATCATTCTTGAAGGATCTTTGTACATAGTTTCTCTTTGATTTAATCGATACTCCAAGTAAGATGTTGGTTTTCCTTCTTTAAACACACGCTTGATATCCGTTTGAAGAGGAAAATCTAACATTGAATTAAATCCAATTTCCATATATTCATTTAAAGATTTCTCCGCTACGTTCGTGAACGGTTGAGGTGTTATCCATGCCTCACCATAAGTTAAGAAATCATTTTTTTCAACTTTTTGCGCTATTTCATATATTCCATTTTCTCCATTTAAAAATTCTTCCCAAAATTCATTTGGAACATATATAGCGGTATCTATCCTAAAACCATCTATATCCGCTTCTTCTATCCAAAAAGTGTAAGAATCTTTCAAAGCTTCAATCACTAAAGGATTCTCAGTGTTCAAATCATCTAACTGAGAAAATTCGGTATTATATTGGTTTGGATTTTTAATTTCAGAGGGCCAATGATAAACATTCAATTTTCTTTGTTCTGGATCGTTATAATCATTCATATTGAAAGGATACTGGTCGGGTTTGTTTGTTGGAACACTTTGATTGTTTAAAAAATATCGTCCGTTTTTGTAAATCAAAAAATTACCCGTATGATTCGCTACGATATCTTGAATTACATACATACCTCTTTTGTGAGCTTCTTCTACAAATTTTTTGTAAAGTTCTACATCTCCAAAATGTTCTTCTACCTTTTTAAAATCTCTTGCCCAGTAACCGTGATAACCTCCATAATTCACACTTCCATCCCACCATTGGTTAGCGACAGGCGGTGTAACCCAGATTGCAGTTGCCCCTAATTCTTTTATATAATCTAACTGGTCGATCAAACCCTGGATGTCTCCACCATTGTACTTTGAGTTTACTATTCCACTTTCTATTCCTGAATCTGTTAGTACATCGTTGGAAGTATCTCCATTTGCAAACCTGTCTATCATAACAAAATAGATGATCTGATCTTCCCAATTTGGAGAAGGTGTTCCAGAAAAAACAAAGGAAGCTAAAAAAAGAAACAATGTTACTAAACCTAAGTATCTTTTCATTTCTCCATCCTCCTTTTAACTTTTGTAATAATGGAAACGTTTTACTAAAAAATTATAACATAAATTTGAGCGACGTGCAAATCCAAGTAATACGCATAACAAAAAGGGATGCATTGTGCATCCCTTTAAGTGCTTAACGATTATTCATTGAATTCTATGAGGCCTAAGTCTCCATCTTTTCTTTCATAAAGAACGCTTATGGCATCATTTTCTGGATTTCTGAAAACGAAAAATGAATGGCCTAAAAGTTGCATTTGTAACATTGCTTCTTCAACGCTCATAAGAGTTAGATCAAAATTTTTTGTTCTCACAATCTTTGGAGCATCAGGTTTTTCTTCAATTTCTGATTCATTTTCTTCAGCTAAATCAAGATTTTTAATGTCAGGATTTTGAAGATTTTGTTCTATTTCCATACGCGCCTTTTTATCTGTTCTACTTTGTTCTTGTAAACGATTCTTTAGTTTTCTGATTTTTCTTTCCAAAGAGTCTGTTACCTCATCAATAGCTTCATAAAGATCGTTACTTCTTTCTTCTACTTTTATGATTTTACTTAAAGGATTAATGTGGGTAGTTATTTCAACTTTGTATATGCCCCTCTCTTTTGTTATTCTGACATCAGAAGGAGAGACAATATCAGGATGTTTTTTGAGCAAATGGTCTGGTTTACTCATTCTTTTTTCGATATAATTCTCTAAAGCTTCGGTAAGTTCTACTTCCTTTGTATAAACTTTATACTCCATCTAAATCACCTCCAGATTTGAATAGTTGCTATACTTATATCTATATTTTTGCATTAAATATGAATATTGTTTTCAGAGTAATATTTATACTAACGTAGTGGGGGGATTAACATAAATTTTGATGTCTCTAAAATGTTTTTTAAGCGTTGAGTATAAAAAGTCATGATTTTTCTGTTTACTTTTTATAATGATTTGATACCTGTAATTCCCTCTTAATTTGGAAATGATTGGCACAACGGGTCCCAATATTTCAATATCAACTTGATTTTCAATTTTACTCAACTCTTCGACGATTTCATTTGCTTTAGCCTTTGCTTTGTCAGCGGAAGGGTTGTTCACTAAAATCATAAATAATGTGACGAACGGAGGATATCCGTATATTTTCCTTTGTTCAAGATCATTCTCTGCAATTAGGTCAAAATTATGATCAATTAAAGATTTATAAATATGATTCTCTGGTTGAAAACTCTGAATGATAACTTTGCCTTTCTCTTTCCTGCCAGATCTTCCTGCAACCTGCATCAGCAAAGAGGCTGTGCTTTCTTGAGCGTTGTAGTCAGGAAAGTTGAAATATCTGTCAGCGTCAAGAATGACTACTAAATCTAAATCTTGAATATCCAAACCTTTAGTGATCATCTTAGTTCCAACAACGATCTTTTTCCCTGGTTCTTTCATGAAATTAAAAGTGTTTCGTAAATCTTTGAATGTTTTTATAACCGTCCTATCAACCCTTACTAGAGGTTGTGAAGGGAACAATTTAGCCAATTCAGCCATAACCCGTTCCGTACCGAAACCTCTTGTTTGAAGTTTAAAGCCTCCACACTTTGGACAAAAATTTGGTAATTCACTTTCCTTTCCACAGTAATGGCATCTTAATTTTCTTTCATTTTTATGAAAGGTTAATGAAACATCACACTCATCACATTTGAATATATATCCGCAGTCGCTGCAAATTACATAATTGGCATATCCTCTTGTTGGCGTGAAAACAATTACTTTTTTGTTTTTTTTCAAAGAAATTTCTATATTTTCTACTACCTTTTTGCTGAATATCCAGTTATATTTTTCATCTTTTTTCATATCAACTATTTGGACTTCAGGCATTTCGGTAAAGTACCTTGTATGTATTTTTTCAAGATAAAAAAAGTTCGCTTTTGCCTTGTACAGATCAATCACTCGTGGTGTTGCTGATGAAAGTATCAGTTGAATGTCTTCTAAATCTTTTCTAAAACAAGCCGTATCTATCGCATCGTAACTAACGTTTTCTATCTGATAGTAAGATTGATCATGTTCTTCATCGATTATAATCATTTTTAAATCTTTCATGGGTATGAAAATGGCGCTTCTTGTTCCTATGACTAAGTCCAATTCACCATTCACGGCTTTGTACCAAGTTTGTACTCTTTCGCTACTTGTAAGTCCGGAATGGTAAAACGCTGCATTGTAGTTAGCAAATCGTTTTTTTAACCTGATCATTAGCTCCGAGGTTAAAGAGATTTCTGGCACTAAAAGAAGGACTTTCCCGCCATTTTCCAAGATAGGCCTTGCAACTTCAAAAAATACTTCTGTTTTACCGCTCCCCGTAACCCCATACAATAAATGTGGTTTATCAGAATTTGCTTTTATTGCTTCAACTGCTTGCCTCTGTTCATCATTTAAAGAAATTTCTGTATTTTCTTCGTAAATTGGGAAACCTTCAGATAATTCAATTATACCTTTTTTCCATAAAGTGTTCAAAACGGTGGAACCTTTTTTCAAAATACCTTGTGAGTACAGATCGCTTTCTAAGGTTTCACCGTTTATGGATAGATAATTTATTACCTCTCTGGCAGATTTTGACACATTGAACTTCCACATCTCTTTTAAGTCCATTTTTAGGCTAACAAACTTATCTATTTTCTTTGTAATTTCTTTTCTGTATAGTTCTATCTCAATTAAATTTGAATCTAAATATTCTCTTAACTGCTTGTTGGCTTTTGAAGCATTATCAAAAGATTTTAAAAATTGCTTGTAAAAAATAGGCTTTTGAATAGGAGAAAAAGAACTTTTTGGTGTAATTCTCAGTTTATAAATATCCGAAGAAAGAGGAGGAAAAAACAATCTTGCAACCTCCCCAATAGGAGCCATAAATTTTGAGCTTACCTTTTCCATAAGTTTGATGTGCTTTTCATTTAAAAAACTCTTATTATCCAATGGAAATGCGATTTCTTTTATTTTGTCGAATTCTGTAGTTTCAGACTCTTTGTAAACTAAACCAGGAAGGAACTTACCTCTTAAATCAATGATAACTCTTTGACCTATCTCTAATTTTTTATCGCTTTTATAGGTAAACCCATTAAAAACCATTTGTCCTATGGGGATTACTTCATAATAATACATCTAAATCCTCCAATTTCACTCGCTAACAAGTACAAGAAAACTTTTACCTGGCATTTTTTCTATGGTATTAAAGCTTTCTCCAGTTAAGATATCTCTGTAACTTCCGTTCAAATCGTACTCAATTTCAATTTGTGAATCTTTAGAATTTAGTGCAATTATGACATTCTCTGATTGATAGCGTCTTTCATAAATTAGAACACTTTCATCTGCATACAGTACTGTATAATCACCTTTTCTCAAGGCATCACTTTCTTTTCTTAATTCCGCCAACTGAGAGTACAAGTCTAAAATTTCCATATTCCACTTACTATCATCCCAGTAAAATGGAACTCTGCAAAATGGATCTGTGGTCCCCGTCATGCCTATCTCATCACCATAATATATTAGAGGTGACCCTATAAACGTCATTTGAAGTACGACAGCTAATTTCATTCGTTGTGTATCTTCACCGAGAGCAGTTAGAATTCTTTCAGTATCGTGTGAACCCAAAAGGTTCCATAACCCATGCAACACTTGTGGTGGATATTTGTCTATATATGCGTTAGTGGTATTAACAAAGTTAATAGCCCTTCCACCTTTGGCATATGCAATAGCTGCATCTCTGAAGATGTAATTCATAACCGAGTCGAAGCTTGGATCTTCAAAATAAGAAGTGGCATCTCTCCAAAATTCTCCCACAACTAAAACTTCTTGATCTATGTTTTTAATGTTTTCGTAAAGAGCTGACCAATAAGTTTCAGGGAGTTGATCAACCGCATCCATTCTCCATCCATCTATACCAAAACTCATCCATTTACCAATTACCTGATTTATGTATGCCTTCACCTCAGGATTTTCATTGTTTAATTGCGGGAGATCAGCGTACCCATGCCAACCTTCGTAACTTTCTGTAGATTTTTTGATGGGGAATGATTTAATATAGTACCAGTCCAAATAATCAGATTCTTCTTGTTTGAGAAAGTTTTCTTTCATCGCGAAGAATTCTGTTCCTGTATGATTAAATACGCCATCTAAGATTACTTTGATATCTGACTCATGTAACGCCTCTAGCATATTAGAAAAGACTTCTTCGTCTCCAAAAGAATCATCAATTTTTAAATAATCTGTTGTATCGTATTTATGGGGAGTCTGAGCTTCAAAAATGGGGTTGAAGTAGATGGCTTCCACACCAATGTATTCTAAATGATCAATTGAGTCAATGACCCCTTGCAGATCTCCACCATAAAAACCAAAAGAAAGAGAATTTCTATTATGTGGACCGTTCCAACTGTAGGTTCCTTGTGGATCATTGGAAGTATCACCATTTCTGAATCTATCAGGAAATATTTGATAATAGATCCTTCCTTTCGACCATTCTGGTATATCAAAATATGAAATTATAGGATGATTAAAGTCGAATTCAAAAAACTCTTCTGTTCCGTTGAAACCGTATATTATTTCTTCGCTGTCGTAGATCAAAAATCTATACTTTAAAACTTCAGCTTCGGTAAATACGTGGAACCTATAAATGACGGTGTTGTTCGATTCTATTACAGATTTTTGTATGGAGGATGCGTTGGCTTGTAGTTCAACGTCTTCAACATCATTTTTTTCGAATTCTATTGAAAGATATATTTCGCCCTTTTGAACCGGATTTATATATCTTCTTTCGTTATCGAAATAAACCTTTTTAATTGAGCCGTCTCCAACTTTTGGCAAGACAAACGATTCCTGAACGGTGCGTACATTGAAGATTTCACCGTTATAGGTTTCTATATCCTCGTTTGAAAAATCTATCGTTCTTTTTCCATCTACGATGAATTTATACAGGTATTTGCCAGGTTCTAAATCAACGTTATAACGCCACAGTCCCGTGAAGCTTTTGTCCATAGGAATAGGTTGAAAGTTGTTAAAACTGGCAACTAAATAAACAGAAGTTGCTTCTTTTGAGTATAAAAACGTAGTGCTAACAGAAAAAGAAACAACAGCAAAAGTAAGTATCATGACAACGAATAATGCTTTCTTCATGAAAGTAACCCCCCTATCAATGAAAAAAGTTAACAGATTCGAGATAGCGATCTTCTACCTTATTAACTAATTGTTTCTACTTTTTCTATTACCCTTTTTGCCAAGTTAACGTAGACATTTGTTACTTCTGGAGTTCCGAAATAAGCAACGGGTTTACCTGCATCCATGTTTTCTCTGACGGTTGAATCCAAAGGAATTTGTGCAAGTAATTCTAAATTGTATTTTTCTGCTAAAGATTTTCCGCCGTTTTCACCAAAAATGTAGTGTTTAGTTTTACAATTTGGGCAGATAAAATAAGACATATTTTCAACTATACCGATAATTTGCTTATCCATTTTTTTCACAAAATTAATAGCCCTTTCTACGTCGTCTTGCGAAACAACAGAAGGTGAAGTAACGATCAAAGAACCCTTTATCTTTTCCACGTTTTGGAAAACTGTTAAAGGTTCATCTCCCGTACCTGGAGGTGCATCGATAATTAGATAGTCTAATTTACCCCAAGCAACATCACCAATAAATTGCATTATAGCACCTGTTTTTAAAGGACCTCTCCAGATAATAGCCTCATTGTCGCTATCTAAAAATTGGGAAATAGAAATAACTTTTATTCCGTGTACTTCAGGGGGTAGTATTTCTCCTCCAACAGCAGAAACTTTGGCTTCTCTCCCCCCCAACATTCTTACTACATCAGGACCATGTAAATCAATATCCAAAAGCCCTACTTTTCGACCCTCTAGAGCCATAGCAACCGCTAAATTCACCGCAACAGTGGTTTTTCCAACTCCTCCTTTACCGCTCATAACCATAATAACGTTATCAATATTTTCGAGTTTTTTAGAAGCCTTATCTTTCCTTTCCTTTAGGTCAGCCATTTTACTCCTCCTATCGATTATTGTTCTTATATTTACTCAATAATCTTTACTTCATAGGTCATCTCTGTGGAACCTCTAAATGTGGCGGTTGCTCCACAATATTTCTCTTGTGAAAGTTGAGCAGCTCTTTGTAATCTATCCATGGGTAGATCTTTTCCCTTGAATTCGTAAATTATATGAATCTTCGTGTATTTTTTGGGATGCTCCTCACTTCTTTCTGCTAATATTCTCAAGTTCAAGGCATCGTACTTTACTTTCATTTTGTCCAAAATCGTTACTACATCTATTCCCGTACATCCGCCTAAACCAGCGATTAAGTACTCCATGGGCCTTGCAGCCGAGTCATAACCAAGGTTCTCTGGATCTGCGTCTACATGAATATCATGACCAGAAGGTGTTTTCATGTAAAAGTGACTACCGTGTGTGTTTTGCAATAAAAATTCTGTCATCGTAAAAACCTCCATTATAGTTTTATAGCTCCCCTTCGTCCCGCTGCCCACCTAAATACTAAATTTAAATCTTTCTTGTATCAAATTATATCATGAAAAAGTGATTAATAAGTTGAAATTAAGTTTCTATAGGTTTTAATTTTGAGATGTAATGTCTTAAAATTTTTAGATTTTTTCAGCTACCTATTTATTTTAGCTAATTTGATAGTAAAGCATATTGACTTGACGAAAGAATATAAATATAGTATAATTTATCTTGACAATGCAGGTGTAGCTTCAGTCGGTAGAGCGCCGCCTTGGTAAGGCGGAGGTCATGGGTTCGAGCCCCATCACCTGCTCCAGAAAATCAGTGCGGATATAGCTCAGCGGTAGAGCACTTGCTTGCCAAGCAAGGGGTCGTGGGTTCGAATCCCATTATCCGCTCCAAAACCCGGGTTAAACCCGGGTTTCATTTTCTGAAAGGAGAAAGTTAAAATGAGTTTTCAACTGACAGATGTTGAATCTGGACAAGTATACTACGCGGATGAAAACACCAAATTCATTGATATAGCTAAAAAATTCGAGAAATCTTCTGGAAAAATGGTTTTATACGTAAAATTCAACAACGACATTAAGGAATTGTTCAGCAAAGTTCCTAAAAGTGGAAGTATACAATTTTGCGACATTACAACACCAGATGGAGTGCGTATTTATAGGCGAGGGCTTTTCTTTGTTTTGTATATTGCCCTAAAAGAAATCAATCCAGAAGATAAGTTCTATGTAAATAACACTCTCAACGATGCCATGTATTGCGAATTTAAATCTGGAGAACCTTCGGAAGATTATTTATTGCTACTAGAAAACAAGATGAGAGAAATCATTGAAAAAGACATAGTATTTGAAAAGAAAACCATCGATAAATTCGATGCTATAAAAATGTTTACGGATATAGGAGAAGAAGATAAAGCCTTACTTTTCAAATACCGAAAGAAAAGTACCGTTAATATATATTATGCTGATAAATATTTTAACTATTTTTACGGATATCTTCCTTATTCAACTGGATATGTCAATAAATTCAAATTGAAAAAGGTAGAAAAGGGTTTTGTCATAATTCATCCCACAAATCTTTTCCCAGAGGACGTTCCTGATTATACTTATTCACCAAAATTATTTGCAACTTTCGAAGAATACAAAAATTGGTTAGATATTATGGAAATAACGACTGTAGGAGAATTAAACTCCATAATCTCTCAAGGTGCCGAAAAAGTAAGAGATATAATTAGAGTAGCAGAAGTTTTACACGAAAAAAAATATGCACAGATAGCTGATGAAATAGTAAATAGAAAAAGTGTAAGACTGATAACGATAGCTGGACCTTCTTCTTCAGGGAAAACTACAAGTGCCAAAAGAATTGCTTTACATCTTAAAGTGCATGGATTAAGGCCTATTTCAATATCGTTGGATGACTTTTTCTTGGAAAGAGAGAAGACCCCGCGGGATGAAAATGGTAATTACGACTTTGAAAGCATAAATGCGTTAGATTTAGAATTGTTTAATGACACAATGGTTGATCTGATAAACGGGAAAGAAGTTACCCTCCCAAAATTCGACTTCAAAACTGGTAAAAGATTTTGGCGAGATGAACCCTTGAAAATAAAAGAAAATCAACCTATTATTATAGAAGGAATACATGGTTTGAACGAGCTTTTAACCGCTTCTATTTCAAAAGACCAAAAATTCAAAATCTATGTGAGTTCTTTAACTCAAATGAACTTAGACAGTATGGATAGAATTCCTACAACGGATACTAGACTTATAAGAAGGTTAGTGAGAGATTATTACTTTAGAGGTTATTCCGCTGAAGACACCTTAAAAATTTGGCCGTCGGTTGTAAAAGGCGAACATAAAAACATATTTCCTTTTCAGGACGAAGCAGACATTATGTTCAATTCTCACCTAGTTTACGAGCTGTCTGTTTTGAAATTATTTGCAGAACCTTTATTGCTAAGTATTGATAACTTTCATCCTGAATATACAGAAGCTAAAAGGTTACTGAGATTTTTGGATTACTTTCTTCCAATCACAGAACTCGAAGAAATACCCAAAACTTCAATAATAAGAGAATTCATAGGCAAAAGTGCTTTTAGATATTGATTTAAAAAAGGTGGGCGGGCAGCCCCAGTAATTTGTTAAAAAAAAGGAGACATGTGATTTGCATGTCTCCTTTTTCTTTTCTTATAAATATTAACCCTTTACAGAACCTTGCGTTAATCCTCCTATTATCCATTTTTGGAGAGACAAAAATAAAATAATCATCGGAACTGCACCCAATAGCGAGGCTGCGGTGAACAATCCCCACTCTGTTTCATAAGGTCCTGTGGAGAAGGTTTGTAATCCAACGGCATAGGTATAATTTGCTTCGCTTTGTAATATTATTCTTGCCATGACAAACTCGTTGAATATGTTCATGAAGGTAAGTATCATAACAACCGCTATTATTGGTAAAGATAGAGGCAAAACAATCCTCCAAAAGGTTTGGAACCTTGTAGCACCATCGATCATTGCAGATTCTTCCAAAGAGTCTGGAATAGTGTCGTAGTAACCTTTGAACAACCACATGTTGTATGCAATTCCTCCCATGTATGCAAAGATCAATCCATCCAAGGAATCCAAACCAAATACTCCAAAGTTATCACCCATAAATTTCAATATGCCATAAATCGCAATCATAAACATTACTCCTGGGAACATCTGAATTATCATCAAGAAGAATAATCCCTGCTTTCTTCCTACAAATCTCATCCTTGAGAATGGATAAGCCGCAACCGATGTTATTAAAACTGTTAATACTGAGGTTATACCGGCTACTATTATGGAATTTAGAAGCCAGCGCATGAATGGTTTCCTTACTTTTGCTGACCAATCTTCTTGCAACAAGTAAAGATTTTTATCAATATTCCTAAGCTTTGACTTTAACTCGGAGTATTCTGTATAATTTGACAGATCACTAACTATTCTTGAAGCACGAGCTATATCAGCCGAAGCCTTACCATATTGTGTGTTGTAAAGTGTTTGCATCTCTGAAAGCGGTACTATAGTTGTGACGTTACCACCTTGATTCAACGTAAGGTATTCGGTGAGATTGGTCTTGAATATATTAAGATTCTCTTCCATTTGATTTTGAATATCTGTTAACGTTTCTCTTCCAGTGTCAAATCTTTGCTTTGATTCCAACAGATTGTTGTACCAATTCATTAATATGTATCTGTTACGATCCGGCTTGAAATATGGATAATAATTCGAGCTCATGAAAGATGCGTAATTCACCGATTCAAAGTTGTTACTTATTTCTTGATTGGTACTTTCCATATAAACTAACAAGAAAGGAAGGTTTTGTATCTTTTCTAAGTTAGTTAAAATCTCTTCATTTTGTAGTTGAATCTGGCTAAGCAAAGTTTGAATATCGTTTTTTTGCTCTCTTAAAGTATTTAATTGAGCACTGTATTGTGCTAACTGTTGAGTGTTTGCATTGTATTGTGATGTTAATGGGAGCAATTCGTCTATGTTTTCAGAAAGTTTTAAAGTCGAACTTTTTGCCGCTTGATAGCTTGGTAAAATTGATTTTGAATCTTTTATGGCGTATATTTTTGTGAAGTTATTATTTAAAAATTGGTAGACTTCAGTGAAAAGTTCGAGCGTTTCTACAAATCCATTTTCTATGAACATATCTATAGAATTTAAATCCTCTAAAGCAGGAGGAATGATCTGAGAAAATTTTAGAACGTTATCGTAAAAAGATTTGTCTTCCCCAAATAATGGTGTCTTTCCTTCCACATTCGTTAAGTCTTGTCCACTTAATATGTTATAAGCAGCGTTTAACCGCTCTTTTTCGACTATGAATATATCTAAAAGTGCGGATAGGCTGTTGTATATTTCACTGTTTTGTCTTTCTAAAAGGGTTTGTTGTGAAGTGATTTGGGATATTTGTGAATTTATATCGTTTAATTCTCCTTCTAATTGAGATACTTGACTTATTGACTCACCGTATAATTCGTTGGCCTGTATTTGAATATCATTTTGGATATTTTCAGTTTCTATTTCAATTGTTCTCCACATTTCTTCTAGAGATAAAATGCTCTCTTCGAAGTTTTGTGCTTCTGGCTCTTCTTGCACCCATCTCCTATATGTTCTTACCCTCCAAGCAGAAGTTTTAAGAGGTATTTGTAGTATCGTATTTACTGTTTCTATATAGTATTCGCTGTCTTTATTCAAAGAACTGTTTTCCAAGTTAGTTATTATTTCTTTTCTTTGAGTAAAATACTCAGTTAACAACGTTTGTAATTGCGTAGTGTCAACGTTTATTCCCATGCTTTGGGATAGATTCAATACTGTGTTTAACTCTTCTTGGAAGGTTTGATAATCTTCTTTTCTTATGTTGTTTATCTCGTTATAAAACTGGTCTTTATACTGAGTTTCGTAAATTGTAAATATTTCATCATACGAGCTTTCTAAATCATCAAAGTTCTTTTGGGTTTCGGCAAAGTATTCTTCCAAGCTGGTTATGTACTTCGTTGCTTTGTTTTGTGCTTCTGCTGTAGATAGTCCACTATACTCTCCAATGTACGAACTTAGAGCATTGAGTTCATTTATTAATTCTGGAACATTTGGAGTTTGAAGGATTAAATCCTTATAATTATTTACAGTCAATCTGTTTGAAAACAGTTTTGGTGAAAAGGCTGCATTATCTCTTCTTATAGATGTAGAAATCAACCATACAAGGGGAAAGAGTATGATTACAATACAGATTATTAGTATGATATGTCTTAAAGTGTAATTTTTCTTTTCGATCATAGCCATTATCTACTCACCTCTTCAAAGGAACCCGAGAATCTAAAGTTAAAGTAGCTAAACACGGCTATTATTGCGAATATGATCATAGAAATAGCAGAGGCAAAACCAAAGTCTTGACCCTGTGAACCTTCAAAGGCTAATTTATAAACGTATGAGATCAAAATGTCAGTTGAACCCGCTGGGGTGTTAGTTCCTGCCATTGCTGGTCCACCACCTGTAAGTAGATATATTAATGTAAAATTGTTAAAATTGAAGGCAAAACTCATAACGAGCAACGGTGCAACAGCAACCATTAAAAGCGGTAACGTGATCTGCCTGAATTGTTTCCATCTGGTTGCGCCATCTATAACTGCTGCTTCGTATAGCTCCCCTGGAATACTTTGTAAGGAACCGAGGTTTATAGTCATCATGTAAGGAAATCCCAGCCAAGTGTTGGTTATCAAAATCGCAACTTTTGCCCAAAATGGATCGTTCAGCCATTTTACAGGTTCTATCCCTAAGTTTCCAAGGATGAATCTATTGATAATCCCGTAAGTTTCGTTGAAGAATCCATTTCTCCAAACCAAAACAGAAATAAAGGCAGGTATCGCCCAAGGGATTATCAATAAAGTACGGTAAACTATTTTTCCTTTTAGGTTTACATCATTTAGCACTAAGGCAAATGCGAGTCCTACTACGAAAGTAAACAAAACACTTAAACCTGCGTAGGCAAAAGTCCAACCAAAAATTTTAAAAAATGGTCCAGAGATTCTAGGATCAGTTATTATTTTTGCAAAGTTTTCCCCACCTATATAGTCTTTGTATCCCATCAATCTGTACAATTCCCCATTCTCATTGTAATCCCAAAAGGCTGAGTCTCTTTCAACTAATTCTTTGTTGGTTAGGGTGTTTACTACAACCGTTTTGTATATCTCTCTTTCTCCGTCAACTATAACTTTAACCGATGTATCGTAAACTCTATAGGCTTCCGAGAACTTTCTGAATACTGTTGAACTGGAGAGACGTAGATTTTGATCTTGCAATACCAAATTTAAAGATTTTAAATAATTCTGTCTCAGCACAGAATTGTAAAATGCTGAATTTGTAGAGGTAAGTGGATCAACAGGAGAGTAAAAATAAGAGTATCTGATTCCACTATCTTTTTCAATGGCTATTATTGAATCACTACCATTGGTTCCTAAACTCTCAGTGGGGCGTATTAGTGTGTAAGTTGTATCGTTTACGTTTACCTCGTCATTTTCGACTGGGAACAATTCAGATTCTGCGTATATTAGGTTACCTCTTGAATCGTATTCTAAAGTTACGGGTTTTTCAGATAAATACATATTGTTTTCGTCATATAAGAGTAATAAAAAGTCTTCGGTTGGTTTGTATTGCTCATCGTATCTTACAAATACTTTGAAATCATAGGTTTTAGGATTTTCTGGTTCAAAGTAGTACGTCGGATCTGTGAGAAGAGTATCTATAGCGTTGGTTCTCGTAAATAAATGTCCTGTGCCGTAATTGGTGAATGAAGAATCTATCGTATAATAAATTGGATATATGGTTAAAATGAAGAGAAAAAACAAAGCAGGTAACGTATACCTGTATGGGTAGGCTTTTTTAGAGAAAATTGCCCAATCCGTAAAAACAAGAAAAATACTTATAACTACGCCCAATCCATAGTTGGCAAGTATGAATAATAGAAGTATCGCCCATACAAGAAGTGCATTCAATACCCCAATGAATATCCAAATTAAAAACTTAGTAAACTTATTCATGAACCGCCCTCCCATAAATTTGTGCTTTAAAAAAAGGAGAGGGAGTTACCCTCCCCTTTTTGTTGGTTAAAAAATTAATATCTTTTAATCTTATAAAGATCAATTAAAGGTATTTATTACAAAGCAGCTTTTATCTTCGATACGGCATCGTTAAGAGCATCTTCTGGTGTTTGTGTTCCGTTAATAATGTTGTTAAGAGCATCACTCATAGGTTGCCATACAGATTGCATTGCAGGTATATTAGGCATGGGTATGCCGCCTGCTGCGCTTTCTGTGAATGCTGCAACCATTTCTACAGGAACTGGTCCACCTTGTTCGTCTACTATTTTGGCTACATCCAATCTTGAAGGACCTCTTGGATCAGCTATATAAAATTGATATATACCTTCAGCTGTTGCCAAGTAATTGATAACAAATTCCATAGCAAAGGCCTTATTTTCTGATCTAGAATTGATCATCAATCCTTGCGAACCAACAAATGGTTTCATCGTTTTACCTGGCTCAACCTCTATGCTTGTTAATGGGACTACGCCAAAGTCTATACCTGCATCTAAATATGTTTTTACAGCCCATGGACCGTTTATCATCATCGCAATTAACCCGTCTGTAAACATGGAATCCATAATATTGTAGTTCATACCTTGAGGCATTATACCTTCGTCGAAGAAACTCTTCAAAAGATATCCGGCCTTTATAGCTCCTTCATTGTTCAATCCGATGTCGGTTATATCGTAACCAGTTTTAGGATCGTATCCAAAAACATATGCACCGTATCCGCTAAAGAAACCATAGGTTTGATAAAAATCGTTAGGAACAACAGCAAAACCAACCGTTTCATCTGTTGTTAATTCTTTTGCTAAAGCCATTAGCTCGTCTATACTTGTTGGAACTTCATCATCGCTTACATAATCCTTGTTGTATAATAATCCAACTGCTTCAATAGCGTAGGGCAATCCATACAACTTACCTTCATAGGAGAAAGCTTGAATTCCTGACGGAGCAAATTTGTCAAGTTCAATGGCAGATTTTGGAATAGGTTCAAGTAAACCATTTAATGCTAATTCTCCAACCCAATCATTAGCTCCAACTATTATGTCAGGACCTTCTCCTGCTTGTGCTGCGGTTAGGAATTTTGACTTGATATCGCCGAAATTAACCATTTGCACTTCGACATCTATACCAGTGTCCCGGGTAAACTCCTGACCGATCCTTCTCATAAAGTCAGCCTGCAATTCGGAAGACCACACGGTTAACGTTTGTGAAAATAGTGAGAGGACTCCTACCAACATTACCAAAGTTAAAATTAAGCCTTTTTTCATCTTGATACCCCCTTTTGAGTGTTTTTTTCCTTATGGAAACGTTTTTACTAAACTAATTATAACAAATAAAAATAGAATTTCAAATCATGATTATTGGTGATTAAAACCGATTAAAGGTGATTATCAAGAATTATTTACGATTAGAAGCAAAAATCTCAGTTTTTCAACATTTTTCTCAAAAAATTTAAATAGGATAAATGACCGTATCTTCATTCTGAAAACTTTCTGCCAGGTTTAGATCGATATTAAGAGAACGTACATACTTATTTTTCAAGAATTTTTTACCAACTTCTTTGAATAAAACGTAGGTCAATAAATCTTCATCATTCTGAGCCAATATGCCTATTTCCTTTTTCGCTTTTTCTAGCTCAGGTTCTAAATCATCTGCTGGTCTGTAGTCTATGGGTTTCTCATTGCCTAATGCTAATTTGTATAATTCTTCGTCTACTGGAGCAGGAGGTTTTCCATAGAGGCCTTTCAAATAATTTTTTACTTCGTTAGTTATCATTGAATATCTTTTACCAGTTAATACGTTTAAAACAGCTTGGACTCCTACGATCTGACTAGTGGGGGTTACCAAAGGAGGATACCCTAAATCTTTTCGAACCTTAGGTACTTCTTGTAGAACATCGCTTAATTTATCTTCAGCCTTTTGTGACTTTAGTTGAGAAACTAAATTAGAAAGCATACCTCCAGGGATTTGAGCATTTAATATTCTGGCATCTATTGATTCCATCTTGACATCGTACTCACTGTATTTCGACCTTACCTTCCAAAAATATTCAACCAATTTCATTATTGTTTTTGTATCTAGATCTAAGTCGTAGGTGTAGACAAAAGGTTCGACCGCTGGTTCTGAGGTACCGTTAGCAAAAGGGCTCAACGCTAAATCCAGAATGTCTGCTCCAGCTTCTACTCCGGCGAAATAAGCCATAGAAGCAAGACCAGTGGTTGCGTGAGAATGAATATCAACAAGGATGTTGAATTTCTTCTTGATTTCTTTTACCAAATCATAGGCATCTTTTGGTTTTAACAATCCCGCCATATCTTTTATAACAATTGAATCGACGCCTCTTTCCACTAATTCTTTTGTATAATTTAAATAGTACTGCAAATTGTGAACGGGACTAACGGTATAACATATAGCTCCTTGAACATGAATATTTCTTTTTTTTGCAACCTCTATAGACTTTTCCAAGTTACGAATATCGTTTAAAGCATCGAAAACCCTTATGATATCCATGCTGTAGTCAGCTACTTTGTTAACGAATAATTCTACCACGTCATCGGCATAATTTCTGTATCCAACTAAATTTTGCCCTCTTAGAAGCATTTGGATTTTGGTATTTTTTAATTTCGCTCTTATGGTTTTTAGCCTTTGCCATGGATCTTCGTTGAGGTATCTTATGCATGAATCGTAAGTAGCCCCACCCCATACTTCCATAGAATAATAGCCAACTTGATCGAAGTCTGTCAATTGATCTTCAAAATCATCCATTTTTAATCTCGTTGCTATTAAAGATTGTTGCCCGTCTCTTAAAGTTGTATCAACTATATATGGTTTTTTATTCATCTTATTCAACTCCTTTTGTAAAAATTTCTTTTAAAAATCTTTAAAATTGGAAGCCCTATAATATACGTTGCAACAGCTTCTCCGACTCCTATCCAAAGTACAGAAAAGAAATACGGTACTCCATACAATGGGGCGACATAAGCAGACACCCCAAAGGCGTTAATTAATACGGGAGGAAGAGGAGCTAAATACTCATTTGGCATCTTCCAAGTTATAATTCCTGCTATCAAGGTCAATAAACTTCCAAACCAGATATCCCAAGCACCCAAACCACCTATTATATTTGCTAACAGTGCACCTACGTAGATTCCTGGAATAAATGCAGGATCAAGATAAGTCAGAACCACAAAAGCCTCAGCAATTCTAACCTGTATAGGGCCGAAACTGATAGGTTGAAATATAATACAAAGAACAACATATAATGCCGCTATTAAAGAGGCTCTAACGATCCTTATTGAACTCATATCTCCTCCAAAATGAAAAATCTGGTAAAGTATTTCAACTCTACCAGATTATTTTTAAATTAAAGTTTTTATTGATTTAAAAGTAGATCTATATTCTCGAGTATTTGCTGCCTTTGATTAGATCTTTCTTCATCAAGGCTTTCTGTATTTAATGAATCTAAGGTACCTTTTATTGTTTCCAAATCTTGTCTTACAGATTCAATGTCACCGGTTGAATTATAATACTCTAAAATGTAGGAGTAAACAGTTGCATAATAGTCAAAAGCTACATTAGGATCGTCAGGTTTTACTTGATATAATCTTCCTATAATCTCTATGGAATCTGGATTCACTTCTCTTAATGCCACAAGAGAATTTTCCAAGGCTACATTCATTTGTTCTACATCGTTTGTTAATTCATTGTATTTGCTCTGAATTTCTGGCTCTGTGAAGACTCCATAGGTACCTTGTAAATATGCAATTTCCCTTAAAGCAAATTCTTTTTGGGAGGCTTCGTTACGGAGATCTGTCGACTCGGTGGTGTCTTTGATTTGGGTATAATATTCTATTTGATTATTTATTTCATCGTTGCTATATCCTAGAAATTCTGGATAGGATTGAGCTATATTCAAATAACTTTCAAAATCATTTTTTTGAGAAATTTTCATAGGAAGTAGATTTTCCACGGTGAAAATATAAGAGACATACCATTCTTCAGGTAACTCATTATCGTTTAATATAGCTTCACGGTACTTCTTTTCAACATTTGCTAAGTCTTCAAAAGATTGCGCATAATAAATATCGTATGCTATATCCAAGGGTTCGTATGAAATTACAAAATCGTAGTTAGATATGTATGGCCCGTACCAATTGTTGATCTGATAATCCACATAACTAGCAGTCAATTGACTTTTTATATCTTCGTCTGCTAATAACTCATCCGCTGTTTCATATATCTTTTTGTCTTCAACTCTCACTATTTCATATCCCAACGGAGAACTTAATGGACCGATTATTTCTCCAGGAGTTGAAGAGAGTGAAGCTTCAAATATATTTTCAGAAATATCTCCACGTTTTACCCATCCAACCAATCCACCAACTGATGCTGTTTGAGCGTCTACAGAGTTTTTTGAAGCTGCGTCAGTGAAAGAGATATTATTTTGCAATATCTCAGATTTAAGGTTATTGGCTGTACTTTCATCTACTGTTACAATTCTACTGATTTTAACTGTATCAAATTCGTTTTTGAAATTTTCTAGGTTATCCGAAACATAGGTTGATAGTTCTACTTCTGAGAAATTGGAAAAATAATTTCTTAATTCGTTAATTACCTCATTTCTATACACTAGGCTGCTAACGAAACCACGAAAATATTCTTCTTTTTCAAAAAACATTAAGAAAATTTGCTTTGTGCTTTCATTTCCCATGTATTGACTGTACATCTGATCTGTTTCTTGGGAAATTTTCGTTGCATCCAACGTTATCCCATTATCGTTTAAAAACTTTTCCATGGCTTTGTATTCCATTAAAACATCAGTTATACTTATTAGATCTAATGGTTTGTTAAAATACTGATCGTATTGGGGGTTTTGACTCAACATATTCAATAATGTATTGTGATACTCCCCCATCAATTGATCCAATTCCAAAAAATAAGATTCGTGAATTTGTTCCCCATCCTGTGAAGTTAAATATGCCACTGATTCTGAGAATATTGATACAGAGAGAACTACTAGAATACCAAATACTACTAAAAGTTTTTTCATCTTGGACCTCCTCTGATTTGATAATTTTATACGATATACTGACTTCAAAAACTCTAAAACCTGTTTTAGCGCCCCTTCGCCCCGCAGCCCGCCCATAAGGAAAAGGATTTTTTTGCCCTTCCACCGATCCCCACCAATAAGGAAAGGAATAGCAATACTTTCATGATAACTGTTAATAATTAAAAGAAGCTTAAAAATTATGCTAGAAAATTTGGCTGATTCTTTTATATGTGGTATAATAGAATGAAAATTATATAACTTTCTAGTTAAGAGTAGATTAACCTACCTAAAGGAGGGAGGGATTGTATTGATTCCATTAAAAGAGAAACTGATAATGAAAACTTTATACCACAAATTCAATGATCAACTGCCTCAATTAGAAACTGAAATTAGCTACAAAAGAGGAAACAAACATCTATTTTTTGTCTTATACGCTCTAAAATCTACTAGTGAAAAGTTATTATCTCACGATCTAATAAAAAATGGAAATGAGCTTATTTTTACACTTGAGGCTGGAAAAGAAAAACATAACGTGAAATTAGAGACAAAAGAAAGTTATAAATCTTATTATTTCGTATCTATAAACGACAATTTGAATATCGATGAATTTGTTCAAATAGAGCCTAAATTAATCAATGAATGATTCTTTCCATTTCTATTTGTTTTATAAATATAGAATAATTATTGTCAATTAAAGCTTTGTACAACGGATCATCTTCTGGAACTGAGACTAAAACAATTCTATCTTTTATTTCAAAAAGTTTAGATGAGATATCTTCAATTATTGCGTCGAAGGTGTAACCCTCTTCAACAGGGGAGGCATCGACTATGTAACAATTATCTTTGTTGAATCCCCACACAACATAGCCGCATTTCTTATTATTGTCGGAGATGATTTCATAGTTGTATCTGTTTTCACTAAGTTTTATGGTTATAGGTTCTCTTTGCCAATTTGGTTTTCTCTTAAATCTAAATTTTGCTTCTATTGCCATTTCATGGATTACATCTGAAGTAGTTTGTTCGTATTTGAAATGAGCATTTGATGAGTTATCTTTTTCTTTAAAAAAAGAAGCCAGCTCCCTTGTTGCCCTAAAACCATGCTTATTATAAAATCTTATAGACCTTAAATCACTTTGGGCAACTTCTAAGATTATTTTCTTTATCTCTTTCCATTTTAATGTTTCAATTGTTCGAAAGATGATTTCAGAAGCCAACCCTTTTCCTCTAAATTCTTCTTTTACTCCAAATGAGTCGATTCTTCCAATATCTTTTCGTATGGATATAATACTAAAACCTACAGGTATGCCGTCAGAAAGAGCTATAAAAGAATCTTCTATGGAAATAGAGTTTTCTTTCACATCTTTTTCAAAACTTTCCAAATTCCAATTGACTGGGAAAACATAGTCTTTAAATACTTCATTTACGAGCTCGATAACAACGCTCGTTGAAACATTTTTTAGTGATTCGTAAGTAATCATCGTTCCCCCCTCCTTCCTTTTCACAGATCAAACCATATTGTCCCAATTTTACGAAATCTCTACTATATACAATTCTAACATAAAAAAAGAAAAATATGAAAAAAAGCCACCCTGTAAGGTGGCTTATTCTATGATTTCTTTCATAATATTGGCAAGCTCTACAAATTCTTGTGTTAATGAGGCACCTCCAACTAAACCACCGTCTATATCTGGTTTACCAAAAAGGCCCAAATAATTGTTTGGTTTTATGCTTCCACCATAAAGTATTGTAGTTTTTTTAGCGAATTCTTCATTGAAGATATCTTTCAAAAGGTCTCTGATAAACTTATGAACTTCTTGAGCTTGGTTGGGTGTTGCTACTTTGCCTGTTCCGATTGCCCATACGGGTTCGTAGGCGATTATGATCTTTTTTGATTCTTCTTCTGTTAAACCATAAAGAGCTTCTTTAATCTGTCTTTCTACAACGTTGAACGTTAAACCCTTTTCACGCTCTTCCAGCTGTTCACCTACACACAGTATGGGTTTTAAACCTGATGCTAATACCTTTTTGAGCTTCTTGTTTATGAGTTCATCGCTTTCTTGAAAGATGTGCCTTCTCTCGGAATGACCAAGAATTACATATTCTACTCCTATATCTTTCAACATATTAACTGAGATCTCGCCTGTGTAAGCACCTTTATCCTCGTAATAAACATTTTGGGCACCTACTTTTATACTAGAAGTACTTGTGATATCCCTTACCTTTTCAAGAGCTGTGAAAGGCGGGCAAACAATAACTTCAAACTTATCTTGAGTTTTTATCTGTCCTATTAGTTTTGAGACAAATTCAGCTGCTTCCGCGTTTGTCTTGTTCATCTTCCAATTTCCAGCAAGAATGAATATTCTTTCATTCAGATTTTTTTTTTCGGATATTGAAGAGATACCTGGCAATTCTATACCTTCTAAAAACTCTAAAGAGGCTCCTCCACCAGTTGAAACGTGTGAAAATTCGCTAGCCAAACCGAATTTTTCTGCCGCAGCCGCAGAATCTCCTCCACCTATAATACTTATGCAACCTTTTTTAGTTACTTCTGCAATTGCCTTTGCTACTTCTTCGGTACCAAAAGCAAAATCATCTATTTCAAAAACTCCCATAGGACCGTTCCAAACGATCGTTTTGGAATCAGAAATTTTCTCTTTAAATAAAGATACGGTTTCAAGTCCTATATCTAAGCCCATCCAACCTTCGGGAATTCCATCATCTATTTTTACGGTTTTCTTTTCAACACCTGCTTCTATTTTTTGAGCGATAACGGCATCAATAGGTAAAACAATCTCAACGCCTTTTGCTTTAGCATTTTCTAGAATTTCTTTTGCAACATCGAGTTTATCTTCCTCTACTAATGAAGAACCAACCTTTTTATCTAAAGCTTTTAAAAAAGTAAACATCATTGCTCCGCCGATTAAAATCTTATCAGCTTTATTTAACAAATTATTTATTACCCCTATTTTGTCGGATACTTTAGCACCACCCAGGATTACTACATACGGTTTTTCAGGGTTTTCAACGGCCTTTTGTAAAAATTGGATCTCTTTTTCCATCAAAAATCCTGCAACACTTGGTATATAGTCCGCGATTCCAACATTTGAAGCGTGTGCTCTATGAGCCGTTCCAAAAGCATCATTAACATGAAGATCCGCTAAGGACGCCCAATATTTTGCCAGTTCAGGATCGTTTTTTGTTTCACCTTTTTCAAATCTTGTATTTTCAAGAACTAATACTTCACCTTCTTTTAACTCTGAAACAGCTTCTTCAACTTTTGGTCCTCTGGTTTCATCTACAAAATAAACTTTATTATTTAATAGCTCACCTAATCTATCGGCTACGGGTTTTAGAGAAAATTGAGGGTCCTTTTCACCTTTGGGACGGCCTAAGTGAGATAGTAATATTACTTTTGCTCCTTTGTCTAAGGCGTATTGAATTGTGTCAAGAGCGGCTACGATTCTTGTTTCATCGGTTATTTTTCCATCTTTTATAGGAACGTTGAAATCAACTCTCATTATGACTTTTTTGCCTTTAAGATCTACGTCTTTTATAGTTAATTTTTCCATATTGACACCCCCTATATTTGCATTTCTTTTAAAGAAAAAGGGGATTTTATCCCCTTTTTACTATTTGAAATTACAACATCTTAGCTAATTTTTCAGTCAATTTGACAACGGTTGATGAGTATCCATTTTCGTTGTCGTACCAGGCACACACTTTAACAAAAGTTCCATCAATTACATTAGTTAATGTAGCATCGAATATTCCTGCAACAGTTGAACCAACAATATCAGAAGAAACAATTGGTTCTTCACTATATTCAAAGAGACCTTTTAATTCATTTTCTACGGCATCTTTCATCATTTTGTTTATTTCTTCAACGGTTGTTGGTTTTTCCACTTCTACAGTTAAATCACTAATAGATCCATCTGGAGTGGGAACTCTCAAAGCCATTCCATCTAACTTACCCTTTAGTTCTGGAATTACTAATCCAACAGCTTTAGCAGCCCCGGTTGTCGTTGGGATAATATTTAGAGATGCTGCTCTTGCTCTTCTCAAATCTTTATGAGGTAAGTCTAAAACCCTTTGATCGTTTGTAAATGAATGAACGGTGGTTAACAAACCTCTTTTAATTTTTAATTTGTCGTTTAGTACCTTAATAACTGGTGCAATTGAGTTGGTTGTACAAGATGCGTTTGAAATAACTTCCATCTGAGGAGTGATTACATCGTCATTAACTCCCATAACTACCGTTGCATCTACTTCACCTTTTGCTGGAGCGGTGATTATAACTTTCTTAGCACCAGCTTTTAGGTGTGCAGAAGCCTTTTCTTTACTTACAAATACACCTGTAGATTCGATAACTATTGAAACACCTAATTCACCCCATGGGAGGTTGGCGGGATCTTTTTCTGCCAAAACCTTGATCTCTTTCCCGTTGACCTTTAAACCGCTATCAATTACCTCCACCGTTCCTTTGAATTTTCCATGAACGGAATCGTATTTTAAAAGTGTCCCTAAAGTTTTTGAATCTGTAAGATCGTTTATCGCCACTACTTCAAAGTTTGGGTTTTCAACTAACTGCCTAAAAACTAATCTACCTATTCTCCCAAAACCGTTTATCCCTATTTTAACTGCCACTTATAAAACACCTCCTGTTAAATTGTTTGTTATTTTTTTCTCTTACTTTTATTGTACACATGAAATTATGCTTTTTTGAAAAGAAAAAGTTAATTTTTTTAAGCCCCAAAGTTAGGCAGAGTTCCTAAGAATTTTTGTGAAATCTCGTTAGTTTTTTCCTCTTTAAGTTTGCTAGCCTTTTCTATCGCTTCATTTGAAGCAGCTATTATAAGATCTTTTAAGGTGTCTATATCTTCATCTTCAACTTCTTCAGATATAACTATATCTTTTATTCTCATATCGCATGTTGCCACAACCTTTACTACACCCCCGCCTGCGGTGGCTTCTACTTCAACGTTGGATAACTCTTCATCCAGCTTATCTAGTTCTTCTTGCATTTCAACTTGTGCCCTTTGCGCTTCTTGAAGCATTTTGTTCATATCGGTTTTGCTGCCGGTCTTTTTAGAAAGAGATCTTCCACCTAAACTTTTCATTTTTTTGGCCATAAATATTCCTCCTAACGGTTAGCTGATAATTGCAATACTGTTCTTTCCATAATATTCTATCACATTATTTATAAAATCGGGGTTGTGTTTTTTTGACAAGATAAAGAGGATCCTCCTTTGTACATTTGGTACTTCAACCCAACCGTCTGTGAATATGATTATGCCTTCTGGTCTTAAATTTTCCTCAACGTAATCAACTGCGGGTTGCATGTCAGTTGACCCTTTACCTTTTAAAACTAGTTCCTTCCAGCTCCCTTTGTGATAGGTCATAATATTTTGGATATGACTGTCTGCTTGAATTAGGGTTACTTTTCCACCGAGAGATTTTGCAATATTTTCTATTTCACTGAAAAAAGCATTGTATTCTTCTTCTATAATAGAACCACTTGTATCGATGATTATTGCAATATTTGGTCCCATTTTTGATCTCCAACCTGGTTGATCCTCATATCTTCTATTTGGTCTCATTAGGGTCCTGTATTTTTCAACGATAATAGAACTACCAAAAAATCTTCTTAACATTGTTTCCCAGTTAAAGAAAGGTTTTGTTACCATAAGAGAAACTGCTAATTCTATACCATCGGGAAGATTGTCTTTGCTTTTGTCGTAAGCTTTTGTAACAAACTCACTTACGATATCAAAAGCCATTTCTTCTGGAATATCTGATGAAAAGTCGTGTGAGTCAAGATTGTTCTCTCTTTTTTCTAATATCTCTTCTATATCGATCATCTTGTTTTTTTCCAACAAATCCATTGCGTATCTATAGTATTCTTCTGCCGTTTTATTTAAGAGGTTCATGGGAGCGGTAACAAAAAAGAATTCGTTGTCTGGGGCATGTCCTTCGGCTACCATTACATCTAAAGGTTCTGCAAATACATCTAATTCTCTGATATACTGGTTTACCGCTGCGTCCATTGCTAAATCCCAAATACCTCTTTCCCTTTTGTTTTTAGGTTTTATGAATATATGTCCAAAAATTATATGGTAAATTTCGTGTTTTAAAATTCCTTTGGTTAATATTAAACCAATATTTTTTAAACGGTTTGGATTATACAACAATCTAAATTTCCCTTGAGCTGTTATTGAAACCTTTATAGTTCTTACTGAAGTGGTTGGCATTGAATCAAAATTCATCCTCAAGTAAGAAAAAAATAAGCTTTCTTTTTCCAGTTCAATCCAAGCCTTTTGAAGTATATCATCCATTCTAAATTCCTTCCATCCAAGTGGAATCTCCTAGTTTAATGGCAATTTCTTCCAAAAGTTTGTCGTAAAAGGCTTTTTTTAATCCTTTATTTTTTTCTACCATTTCGTTTAGAAATCTTAATACGGAGAACATAGCATCCTTAGGTATGACCTCACTTATGATCTTTACATTTTCTGCGATTGTTTTTTGATCGCCATCAGATAATAATTGTTCCATTTCTTCTTCATTTAATGATTCAAAATAATTATTTATTCTCAAAATAAGACTTACTTTTTCTTCATTGGTCAATTTCTCGATTCTTTCAAGATTTTTGCCCTCGATTAGTAAATCTTTTGGGTTTGGTAGTTCAACTTTATTTTCCAAATGAGATAAAAACGATCTAGCTGCTTCGGATCCAACTATTGAGGCAGCAATGACGTAACTATATTTTTTCATATCATCTTCAGATAAATTAGATAAAACGTTGGATAATTTATACCAACTTCTGGGACTGGGCCTTAAATTGAGTCTCATCGATACAATATTATCGGAAGAAAGATATTCAGGATATTCTTTGATAAAAGAAATAACTTCACCTTTTACTTGCTCTTGATTAGACCAGTTTACCCAATCGTCAACATCAGGAGACAATTCTAAATGAAAGAATCTCGACATGAAGGCAGGATCGGTTATCAAATCTACTTGATCGTACTCTTCATCGGGAGGATTGGCGGCTCCCATGATCCATGCTCCAGCGGGTAATATATGATTATGTATTCTTCTGTCTATCAATAATTGCATGATAGCATTTCTTATCGATCTGTGTGCCCTGTTTATTTCATCGATCATTATTATTACTTCATCTTTATTAGGCCACCAGTCAGGTTTTAAAAAGACCGTTTTTTCTGCGTCCCTAGAAGGGAGTCCAATTAGATCACCGGGTTCCATCTGAGAGATGACCAATATGATCAATTCTCTTCCAGTCTCTTGAGCTATTTCTTTAGCTATATCCGTTTTACCGACACCAAAATGCCCCCATAAGAGAGGTATTTCTCCAGAAGCCATTATTTTTTTTGATAGGTATTTTACCGTTGATGGTTTCAATTGTTGTATTCTCCTTTCGTTGATAATGATTTAGATTTAGGGCTTTTCTTTTTGAGGTATTGAGTATGATGAATCAGTTTTTATAATTAATGGATAAATTTGATTATTTGAATCTTTTACCTGCCCCGTACCTAAAATTTCCCCTGCAGGTAATATTTCAAAAGAATAGATTATTTCTTGATCGTTAGTGCCGTAGATTTTTTGTTCAATTAGTACACCGTTGGGATTTATGATTCTTAAAAACAGATCATAATCCGGCCAATTGTCAATACATGCTCCCAACAAATAAATTTGATTGTTATAAACTTTTACTTCTTCAACACGAGAAAGTGATTTTATAGATAAAGTTTCAAAGTATTCAACTTCAATAGTGTCTTTTTGTTCAAGGTCTTTCGATATCTTCATTATAAAGCCTTTCCACTCTTGTTCGTTGAGTGTAGTAATGTATCCCCCTATATATATGTTTCCTTCATTATCTTGGGTTATACTATTTGGATTTTCGTGAAAAGTTGTATAACCATATTCATCTGAAAATATTAATATTCCCTCTCTACTATATTCTAATATTAATAAGTCGTTTTGTTTTTCTGGATTAGAATTAGACGTACCTGAGGCTATGATTCTGTTATTATCAATTACTAAATCAACGATTTTTTCCTCTCTATCCCTTCCATACATGTTTTCCCAAATTTTCTTTCCGGTAAGGTTTATTTCAGAGATGTACGCTTGACTGTTACCATTTGCTATTACCCATCCTCCAACGATGTAACTCCCAGAGGTATTCTTTATTGAGTTTAATGCTCCTTGAAAATTGATGACAAGAGACCAGTTCATTTCCCCCATATCAGATATATTTAAAATGTAAGGTTTCCCATTTTTTTGTCCCACTAGAGTGAAGGTATTATTGAAAAAAACAAAATCATTTATACTTACCTGACCGCTTTCTATGAACATTTCTTTTCTTATATTGCCTTCTTCGTCTATGAAATACAAATAGTACTGGTTCCCCTTAATAGCCAGTGAAACATATTCATTGTTGTTTGTTTGAATTGTTTTAGTTAGATACGTCCCATTTTCATCAATCTTTTTGAAAAAAGATTGACTGTTGGTTGAGTTGACTTCTTGCGTATTTGAAAGATACTGTATTAAAGGCTCCTTTTGGCTATCATAGGTGCTACTCAGAAAATCAACAGTATCATTGGTTTTTGAATTAGAGAGATATATTCCAGAAACGAAAAAAAAGATAGAAAGAGTAATTATCGCAAAAAACAATATTTTCTTTAAAATGATATTTCACCGCTTTCATGCTAATAAGTTATTTTTTGTATTTAATATTGTAAGAATTGGGATTTAGCCAGTTAAAAGAAACTTCTAATTTTACGTTTAACTGTTTTTCCAGTTCTTCAGTCAAAGCTGGGGTTAAATATCCCGAAAGGTTGTGAAATGCGTTGATTTCAATTACTTTTATTTTTTCTTTTTTTATTTCCTTTGCGGAGGACAATAATTCTTTTATCAATCTTCCATGTACCAAAGAAGGGGCTATGATTTTTCCCGTTCCATGACACAATGGGCATTGTGAATACACATTGGTATCCAGAGGTTGTGTGGTTCTTTTCCTAATAATTTCTAACAACCCCATGTTTGTGAATCCCAATATGGTAACCTTTGATTTATCTTTTTTTGATTCTTCTTTTAGAATATTGATAATCGTTTTTTTGTGTGAAGAGTCCTTCATATCAATAAAATCAACTACGATCATACCGCCAATATTCCTTAATTTCAATTGCCTAGCTATTTCTTTGGCTGCTTCCATATTTGTAATAAAAGAAGTTTCTTCAATATTCTTCCCCTCTAAATTTCCAGCAGAATCTACATCGATGGCTGTTAAAGCTTCCGTTCTATCTACCGTAATTGTTCCTCCACCAGATAATTCTATCTTCTTTGTAAAGATCTCTTCCATTTGATGGTATATATTGTGGATCTGAAAAACATCTCCTCTTACAAACTCAACTTTGGGTTTTAGTTCGAAACCTTTCAAACTTTTTTTTAGTTTTCTAAAAATTTGTCTGTCATCTGTGATTATTTTTTTTGTTTTAGAATCCAATCTTTCCCTTAATATATACTCAAGAAAATCACTTTCTTCGTATAAAACTCCAGGATTTTTTTGAGAATGAAATCTTTGTAAAATACTGTTATACATTTTGCGCATTTCGCTTAATTCTACTTCTACTTCTTTTTCATCGATTCCTTCAGAATTAGTTCTAAATATTATAGATTCGTTATCAATTAGAATTTTTTTTGCAACTTGCCTCAATCTTATTCTTTCTTTTTCTTGGAGAATTTTTCTAGATATCCCAATACTTTCATTAGAATTTGGAATGTATACTAAATATTTCCCAGGCAAACTTATTTGCATAGAAAGTTGAGGGCCTTTTCTCGTTCCACCGTCTTTCCTTACCTGAACTAGAATCTTATCTCCAACTTTATATTGATTGGGATCATCAAGAACGTCTCTGTATCTGAGAAAACCGTTCTTTCCTAATCCAATATTAACAAAAAAAGCCTCCAAACTCGGAACCCTATTTTCAATCACACCTAAGAAGATTTTCCCAATATTTCTATCGGTTTCAAAATCCTCGAAAAAAATTTCACTTAATTTATCTTCTTCCAATATTGCTATTCTGATCTCTTCTAGAGCTTTACTAACTAGCATTGTCTTTTCTTCGTCCATTGCTCAATTTCCTTCCTCCAACTTTGTTCTAAATTATCTTTTTGTTAAATTTATTCATCGCTTCGTTTATTCTGCCTTCTAAAATCAAGTCTATTGTAATAGTAACATAATCAAGTACTTTGTTCAATACAGTCCATTCTTCTTGCGTAAAAGGACTTAAAACGTAGTTTGCCAAATTTCCAGATCCATGTTCATATCCATTGTTTATACCTATTCTTATTCGAGGGAAATCGGTACTTTTTAAAATAGCTATTATTGATTTTAATCCGTTGTGACCCCCATCAGAGCCGCTTTTTCTTATACGAATTTCACCTAAGTCCAACCAAATATCATCGTAAATTATTACTAAACTTTCATCTATTTTACCAAATTTTTTAAAAACATATGGTAACACTTCTCCACTTGCATTCATATAAGTTAACGGTTTAATGAAAATATCGTTTTCTATAGAAAAGCCTTCAAAGTTCTTACCGGATATTTTTTTTATATTCGATATATTTTTTTTGGCTTCTTCATATTTATCTAAAGCTAAAAAACCCACGTTATGTTTTGTAAAAACATAACGCGGGCCAGGATTTCCTAAACCTATTACCAAATTTCTCACTTTTTATTCTTCCTTCATGTCTTGAGTTGATTTTTCTTGTATTACTTCAGGTTCGGTTATTTCTTCTTCTTGCGTCTCTTCAGTCACTTCTGCTGACTTCGGTTCAATTACACTAATGACAAGTTCTTCGTCTTCAAGAAGTGATTCTGCACTTTTTGGAAGAAGACTTTTAATATCTGAAACGGATAAAGATTCACCTAGTTTTAACGCAGAGATATCCACTTTTATTGAATCAACGATATCCGAAGGTAGAATCGCAACGGGTATTTCATGAACGTAGGTATTTAAATAACCCCCTTGTGTAACTCCAATGGGTTCACCTTCAAATTCTAAAGGTATCCTCAAATTCATTTTTCTTCCTTCTTCTGGAACATAAAAATCTACATGAATTGGCTGATCAGATACTTTATGCCTTTGAACTGACTTTACGAAGCAAGTGAATTTTTCTTCGCTATCTTCTCCCTTTACATTGAGTTCAATCAAAGTAGTCTCAGAAACTTTTTCTAACATACTCTCCAGTTCTTTATATGGAATATTTATATGTTTGTTTTCCTTTAAAGCTGGCCCGTATACTTCTGCTGGAATTAATTTTTCATTTCTGAATTTCTTTGCCTTGATCTTTGAATCTCTTCTATTAACATTCATTTTGAAAACTGTTGCCATACAATAACCTCCTAACCATTTGTCTTTATTAATATCTCCAAAAACGTTATATATAGCGCCCCTTCGCCCCGCTCCCCACCCATAAGGAAAAGAAAATAATCCTTTTGCCTAGCTTCCCAACCGTTAATTATCTGAAAAGTATACTAACAGATAAATTTTTTCTTATTCTGACTATCGCTTCTCCCAAAAGTTCAGAGGATTTAAGTTCCACAAATTTGTCAGGCAATTCTTTATGATATATTGTATCTGTAACAATTATTTTATCAATACTTGAATTTTGCAATTTTTCAACAGCATTGAGTGAGAATATACCATGTGTGGCTGCGGCAATAATCTTTTTTGCACCTTTATTATGTAGAGTTTCAGCAGCAGCTACAAGGGATCCACCGGTATCTATAATATCATCGAATATTATACAATTGGACCCTTCTACTTCTCCTATTACGTTGATTACTTCTGCAACGTTATCTTTCGGCCTCCTTTTGTCTAGAATGGCTAGAGAACAACCTAGTTTTTGGGCAAACTTTCTAGCTCTTTTTACCCCACCAACATCTGGGGAAACTACCACGGTTTCGTTTTGTGTCAATTTCATTTCTTCTAAAAAATATCTTGAGAAAATAGGAAAGCTCCAAAGGTTATCAACTGGTATATCAAAGAACCCTTGGATTTGCTCGGCATGAAGATCTATTGTCACTACCCTTGTCGCTCCCGCGGTTGTAATTAAGTTAGCGACAAGCTTTGCAGTGATTGGATCCCTACCCCTTGCTTTTCTATCTTGACGAGCATACCCAAAGTATGGAATTATAGCAGATATAGATGCAGCTGAAGCCCTTCTTAAGGCATCTATCATTATCAATAACTCCATGATATTATTATTGACGGGAGGGGCTATGGATTGAATTATGTATACGTCGAATCCTCTGACTGTTTCGTTAATTTTTACGTTTACTTCACCATCTGCAAAAGTTGATACCTCACAGTCCCCCAATCTTGTACCCATGTATTCTACGATTTTTTTTGCCAAAGGAGGGTTAGAATTTCCTGCAAATACCTTGAATTGATTCTCGTTAGTTGGCATCTTTATACTCCCTTCTCAACATTTTCTGAATTCCTTTTTAACACCCAATTTTCTTTGTTTATTTGATGTGATCTTGCTAAAGCTAAAGCATTATCTGGCACATCTTTTGTTATTACAGAACCCGCTCCAATAAGAGAATTTTTACCAACATTAACAGGTGCAACTAAAGAGGTGTTACTTCCAATGAAGGCTCCATCATCTATAAAGGTCTTGTTCTTTTTCTTACCATCATAGTTACATGTTATAGTTCCTGCACCAACATTTACATCTTTTCCAACATAAGTGTCGCCCAAATAAGTTAAATGTTGTGCTTTGCTGTTGCAGGATATCTTCGTTTTCTTAGTTTCAACAAAATTGCCTATTTTAACGTTTTCTTGTAATTCTGTTCCTTCTCTCAGCCTTGAAAAAGGACCTATTGAAACATTTTTTTGTATTCTACTTAATTCGCATTCTGATCGAATTATTTTCACCTTATCTTCTATGATACAATCTTTGATCCTCGTTAGTGGACCTATTTCACAATCTTCGCCAATGGTCGTTTTTCCATATATAAATGTTTGAGGATAAATTATTGTATCAGGGCCAATACTTACATCGGCGGAGATGTATGTGGAATCTGGATCCTGTATTGTAACTCCATTTAACATGTGTTTCTTTAAAATTTCTTTTCTTATCTTTTTTTCAGCCTCTGCTAACTGTATCCTATCGTTTATGCCCATAACTTCTATTTCATTTTCTAATTCTACCACACCAACTTTTTCCATATGCTCAAAAACATCGGTCAAATAATATTCTCCTTGGGCATTTTGTGGGGTGATATGGTGTAAGGCTTTTTTTAATTGTTCTCCTTTGTAAACAGCAATACCTGTATAAACTTCTTTTATTTGCTTTTCAAAAGTATCGGCATCTTTTTCTTCGACTATTTTAACAAATTTATCTTCGTTTTTTATTATGCGTCCATAACCAGTTGGATCCTCTAGTCTTACTGATAGAATAGTCGAACTGTTATCATCTTTTAGATGTTTTTCAACGAGAGTATTCAGGGTATGGTAAGAAATAAAAGGCACGTCGCCGTAAAGTATCAAGATATCGTTATCATCGAGAAATTGTTCAGCACAGAGAACAGCGTGACCCGTTCCCAATCTTTCTTTTTGCTCAAAAATTTTAACATTTTCATCCAACAATTCTTTTACTAGATCTTTACCATTTCCTAGAACTATCCCGATTTCGTCGGTTATCTCTTTTGCAACATCGATAACCCAATTTATCATTGGTTTATCGAGAATTTTATGTGCAACTTTTGGGATCTTTGATTTCATTCGTTTTCCTTGCCCAGCGGCAAGTATTAATACTTTTATATCTACCTCCTCCTTTCTAGCTCACCTACAAGGAAATAGCTACAGCCTTGTAAGGCATTCTTTAATTATCTCTTCTGTTTTCAGTTCTTCTAAATCAAGTTGGCCTATGACCTTCATAATTTCATATCTTTGAAATCCAAGAGTTTCTAAAGCTTCTATAGCTTCTTTTACGTTATTATTTCCATACGATTGAGTGCCAGCCCCAGCTGAAAAGACCCTGAAAGAATCGGAAAGTTCAGATATTAGTCTTTCTGCTGTTTTCTTACCTATGCCAGGTAAGCTTGAAAGAAGAGCAGTGTCCTGTGAGTTTATCATCTGTATAAATTCTTCTGCATCCGTTTTTCTAAGGATTTTTGATGCAATTCTTGGTCCGATTTTTGAAACTTTCTTTAAACTTTCAAAAACATCTCTTTCTATTTTATCTTTAAAAATATAAAGTGATGTGTTCCATTCACTTATTTCTAGGGAAGCGAAGAATTCGTATTGGTCACCTTTTTTAAAGTATCTTATAACGTTCAACGAAGGATAAGCTTCCAAAGTTAAAGCTCCAATTTTAATTAGAACTTTTTCGTCCTCAAAATCTTCAATTGTTGCGTTAATTTTTCTTATCATATTATATACCTCAATAAAAGATATCTACAATGCCACTAGATTAGTGGACATTAATTCTTTCATTTTTCCAAGTAGATACAAAGAACCCGTGACAAAATAAATATCGCTTTTTTCTGATAAAAGTTTATTAAAGCCTTCTGAAGGGTCTTTTATAAACTCAACATTTTTAGTATGCTTTTTAAATTCTTCATATATTAATTCAGGATGTCTTCCCCTTTCAGAAGGAACTGATGTTACAATAATTTTATCAAATACCGAAGCAAAAATTTGAGACATTTTTTCGTAGTCTTTATCGTCCAATATCCCAATCAGGGCAATTTTTTTCTGAGTAGGAAAGTAAAGATTGACACTTTTTTCTAATTGCTGGGCAGCGGCAAAATTGTGTGCACCGTCGAAAACTATCTTTTTACCGTTTATTTCTGTGTACTCAAACCTTCCTTCCCAAAAGAATTTTTCCATGGCTTCTCGGACTTTTTCGATAGACAAAGTTTTCCCGAATTTTTGCATGAACGCCTCTGTTGCTCCCAAAGATGTTGTAACATTTTCCATCTGAAATGACCCGTTTGCACCAAAAATCAGATCTTTAATTTCATAATTGAGTCCATGATAATCTAACATATTATTGTTAATAAAATATCTATGGTTGATAGAATAAAAATCTTTCCCATGTTCATAAATCTTTTCTGCATTGACTTCTTTAGCTTTATTTAGGATAACTTTTTTAGGGCTTTCGTCTATATTTCCCAATACCAAAAAATTGTTTTTCTTTATGATACCGGCTTTTTCGTAAGCTATAGCTTCAAGAGTATCGCCTAAAGTTTTGGTATGGTCTTTAGATATAGAGGTTATGACTGAAACGTCGGAATTAATAATATTAGTAGCATCCAATCTTCCACCTAACCCTACTTCAAAAACGCCTACATCAACTTTTTGCTTTTCAAAATACTTAAAAGCCATAGCTGTTGTGATTTCAAAGAATGACGGGGCATATTCTTCACCTTTCAGATCCATTGTTTTTACTTCTTCTTCAATTTCATTATATATCTCCACAAATTCTCTTTCAGAAATGTTTTCTCCATTCACTTTTATTCTCTCTGTTAATGAAACCAAATGTGGGGATATAAAGGTCCCAACTTTCATTCCGTTAAATCTTAAAATTCGTGAAATCGCACTGGTAACACTTCCTTTTCCATTGGTACCTGTAATGTGTATACTTTTGAACGTATTCTGTGGACTTCCAATGCGTTTACTTAATTCATCTATCCTTTCTAGACCCAACTTTACTTTGAAATTTGCTGCTCCTCTTTGATAAAGATAGTCAACTAAATTGGTAAATTCCATCTAACTAAGCTCCTTTAAGAGTGCTTGTAATTTTTGATATTTTTTCTCACTTTCCTTCAAATCTTCTTTAGTTTTTTCTACTACATCTGGATCGGCCTTTTCAACAAAATTTTTATTCGATAATTTTTTATTATACAGTTCTATATCTTTTGATAGCTTTTCCAATTTTTTTGTTAATCTTTGTTTTTCTGTATCAACGTCTATATATTCGCCTAAAGGTATGTAAACTTCTACACTTTCATCTACATAAGCAGTGGCAGATTTTGCCGGTTTCACTTCGGTTTGAGTTATACCTTTCAAAAAAGCTAAATGTTCAATTAGTTTTATGTTTTCTTCTATAAAATCGTCATTTTTTGCTACAATTTTGTATTTCACTTCAACCTCTTGTGTTTGGGGTATGTCCATTTCGGCTTTAACGTTCCTTATACCACTTACTAACTCCATAACCTTTGAAAATACTTTTTCAGCTTCAGGATAAATATTATTCTCGTTATACTCTGGCCATTTGGCGCTTATCAGTAACTCAGAATCTTTTTCAATAGGCAATTTTTGCCATAGTTCTTCTGATATATAAGGCATAAAAGGATGTAATAAGCGTAATGAAGAATCAAAGACTTGCAAGATAACGTTTTGTACTATCAATTTATCGTTACCACTCGAATTTAACCTATTTTTTGAGGCTTCTATATACCAATCACATAATTCATTCCAGAAAAAATCGTACAGTTTTCTTGCAGCTTGATCGTAGTTGTAACCTTCTAAATCTTTCGAGATTTCTAGTATTGTAGAATTCAATCTACTTAAAATCCATTTGTCCTCGATTTTCAAATCTTCTTCTTTAAGTTCGATTTTCTCGTGGTCTTCCATGTTTAAAAGTACAAATCTAGTAGCGTTCCATATTTTATTTGCAAACTTTCTGTAGGCATCAAATGAACCAACATCCAATTTAATATCTCTTCCTTGAGCAGCTAAAACCGCTAAAGTAAATCTAACCGGATCTGTCCCGTATTCGTTAATTACTTCTAAGGGATCTACACCGTTGCCCAACGATTTAGACATCTTTCTTCCATATTTGTCCCTTACTAGTTGGTGCAGGTACACATCATGAAAGGGCTTCTCGCCCATGAACTTTTCCCCCATCATTATCATTCTTGCAACCCAAAAAAAGATTATGTCAAATCCAGTAACTAACAAATCGGTTGGATAAAACCTTTTAAGATCTTCCGTTTCTTCGGGCCACCCTAGTGTAGAAAAGGGCCAAAGAGCAGAAGAAAACCAGGTATCAAGTACATCCTCATCTTGTTTTAAATCCGTGGATCCGCATTTTTCACACTTTTTAACGTCTTCCACGGATACGTTGACATGTCCACAATTTTGGCAATACCAAACGGGGATTCTATGACCCCACCATAGTTGTCTTGATATACACCAATCCCTTATTTCATACATCCAGTTGAGATACACTTTCTTCCATCTTTCAGGGTAAAATTTTATTTCATCATTTTCAACCACTTGTATAGCTTTTTCTGCTAAGGGTTTCATTTTAACAAACCATTGATCTAAAAGGAGAGGTTCTATAACGGTATCACATCTGTAACAATGACCTACAGAATGAGTATAATCTTCCTCTTTTTCTAATAATCCCTCTTTCTTCAAGTCCTCGACTATTCTTTCTCTGGCTATATACCTGTCTAATCCTGCGTACTTTCCACCATTTTCGTTTATTTTTGCATTTTCATCTATAATTTGTATTCTTTCCAAGTCATGCCTTAAACCAATTTGGTAATCATTTGGATCATGGGCGGGGGTAACCTTGACGACACCTGTACCAAAGTTTGTATCTACGTAAGGATCGGCTATAATTTTCAATTTCCTACCAACAATTGGTAAAATAGCCGTTTCACCGATTAAATCTTTATACCTTTCATCTGAAGGATTAACAGCCAGTGCTGTATCTCCTAACATAGTTTCAGGTCTGGTAGTTGCGACAGTTACATAGTTTTGAGTATTTTCCAAAGGATATTTTATATACCAAAGCTTGCCTTTTTCTTCACTGTGCTCAACTTCGTCGTCTGCCAAAACGGTTCCGCAGGAAGGACACCAATTTACTATATACTTTCCTTTGTATATTAAACCATCGTTGTACAAGGACACAAAGACCTTTCTTACCGCTTGGTTGAGTCCTTCATCTAAAGTGAATCTTTCTCTGCTCCAGTCGACAGAAGCTGCCAATGCTTTTATCTGTTCACGTATGTGATTACGATATTTGTTTGCCCAATCCCAAGTGATTTTTAAAAATTCTTCTCTAGTATAATCTTCTCTTCTTTTACCTTCTTCTTTTAAAAGATATTTTTCAACAACATGTTGTGTGGCTATACCCGCATGATCTTCTCCGGGTATCCAAACTGTTTCTTTACCTTTCATTCTATTATATCTCACGGAGATATCTTGAAGAACGATATTCAAAGCATGACCAATGTGTATTCTTCCTGTAATATTTGGAGGAGGAATGACTATACTAAACTTACCATTCCCTGGCTTTGGTTCAAAGGAATGGTTTTCTTCCCAAAGCTTATACCATTTATTTTCAAGTTCGTGCGGCATATATCTTTTTCCAATATCCATTAAGGCAACCTCCTAAATTTTTTATGAAATAGTAACTCTCCCCATTTAAGGAAAAGACCTAAGGTTCATTTTATTCTTTATTGTTATTTGGAACTACTTGACTCTTTCCCTCTTCTGGAACTTCTGGAACCACTTGACTCTTTTCTTCCTTTTCTAAATCAGCTGAAAGGGGAAGTTCATTTTTTTTGACTTTCTTACCGTTCCTTCGGAAAAAATCAAAGGGAAAATTGATTTCTCTTCTTTTGAACAATGCTGCCTCGGGGGAGAATATTCCTTTATATCTGATGGGCTTTTCCATTGCCTCAACTTCAGTTAATAGAATAACAGATATGATTCTTAATACGAACCCTATAATAAAAATTAATTGAATCCCATGATAGGGGTCCCCCATAAAATTGATTTCTGTATTTTCGAGATGGTTTGCTAAAAAACCCCCACTCAACGAGCCGAAAATAGCGGCAATACCTGCAACGAAAGAGTTGGCAGCGATATAATTTTCGGATGGTTCTTTGGATATTTCTAAGAGTAAGTTGAAAATGGCTAAATTTATCGCCGACCAAGCGAACGCCGCAAAAATTGCATTTAATAATAAAATACTCCTATAATTACTTTCATTCATTAAAAAGTACATCATTGGGCTAAAAGTTGACAACAAAATTCCCAAGCTTAGAACGTTTTTGCTGCCAAACCTGTCTGCCACTATACCATAAAACAAATACAAAAAAATAGAGATAACGCTAGTAATTATTCCCATATTCCCAAGGAATTGATAATTTATATTCAGAATCGCGACTTCATAATAAGCAAAATAAGGCCTTACAAATTCTATGGCAAAACTCCAAACAAACATAAATAAGAGAAAATTTTTAAAGTTTCTATCTTTAAAGGGAGTAAAAATGTTTAAGTTAACGGAAGAAATTTTTTCGCTTTCTTCAGGAAATTCATGTTTCACTAACAAAAAAGCTGAAAGAACAGAGAAAATTGCCATAAAACTTGTAACCAGCAACAACCCTGTTTTAAAGTTTGGAAATTCTAAAAACATTGAATAAAGATACAACATAATTATACCAGTTATGGAAGCGAATATATTACGAAGTCCGAAATATTTACCTCTTTGTTCAAAAGGAACTACGCTTCTAATTAAAACCGTCCAAGTGTTGCCCACGAATGTTCCAAAAAAAGAAAATAAAAGAATAATAATTAACATAATATACTCAGATCTCACATCAAAAAATATGAAAATGGGCAATAAAACGAATAAAGTCCTCGATATAAAGGCGTTTATTACAAGGCTTTTCTTCTTAGAACCAATGAATTGGTTGATTCGTGAAGAGAAAATCTGAAACATCTGTGCTATAATAGGAAAAGAGGTCATAATTGATATAAAAAGAGGAGATGCGTTAAAGTATAGAGCAATAGATGTAAAAATAAACCCTTGTGTACCGATAAAGAACGCGTTGTATGAACCAGCCTCTAAAATTGAGAGAAACCTTGTTTTTGCATATTTTGTCATATTTATTTTTCTCCTTGCTACTCTATAATTATTTTGTTTTTTTTAAATGTGTTCGCTTGAAAATATATTATAATGCACCAATGAAAAATAAAGTTTACTTTATAATTTAATAAATGTTATGAATGAAATTCGCCTTGAATGTTTTGAACTTTAAAGAGGTGATAATATTGAATGAACACCATCCATATGTAATTTGGGCAAGAAAAGTGATAGAAGGGTATGTAAAAGAAAAGAGAAAAATAGATTTTGATGAAACTCTTCCAAAAGATTTATTTAACAAAAAAAGAGGCTGTTTCGTAAGCCTTCACAAAGCCTCTGGAGAATTGAGAGGTTGTATTGGTACCATTGTACCCGTTTACGATAATTTAATCACGGAGATAAGAGAAAATGCGATCGCTGCTGCTACAAGTGATCCACGGTTCCCTCCTCTTTCGCCAAGGGAATTAGATGATTTAGTTATTTCTGTTGATGTTCTATCCGATTTAGAAAAAGTCAATGATATCAAAGAGTTGAATCCCAAAATCTTCGGAATAGTTGTTAAAAGCGGTTACAAAAGAGGTGTTCTTCTACCTGATCTAGAAGGAGTTGATACCGTAGAAGAACAATTGAGAATAGTAAAATTAAAAGCAGGTATTTATAAAAATGAACCAATAGAAATATATAAATTCACTGTGGAAAGGTTCTTTTAAAATTATAGAGGTGAAGTAAATGAAAATTAATTCCTTGTTTTATGAGGAATTTAAAGATGATATTTTGAAATGCACCTTATGTCCTCACCAATGTATATTGTATCCAGGCAAGACGGGAATATGTAGAGTTAGACAAAATATAAAAGGTGAGATGTATTCATTGAATTATGGGGACGTTACCAGTATGGCTCTTGATCCGATGGAGAAAAAACCACTTTTTCATTTTCATCCGGGTAAAAAAATCCTTTCTCTGGGGACCTGGGGCTGTAATTTAAAATGTCCTTTTTGTCAAAATTACGAAATTGCACATATGAAACCTGAATATCAAAAGAAAATATATCCCAGCGCTATTCCATCTTTGATGGAAAACTATGGCGTTCAAGGTGTTGCATATACATATTCGGAACCGATAGTTTGGTATGAATTCGTTTTAGATTCATCAAGGCAGGTGAAGTACGCTAATCCTGACAACTACAATGTTTTAGTAACAAACGGATTAATAAATAAAAAACCCTTGAGACTTATGCTACAATATATTGACGCGATGAATATAGATTTAAAAGTATTCGACGATAAGAGTTATATGAAAATATTAAAGGGAAGATTAGATCCTATTAAAAACACGATAAAAATAGCCTATGAAGAAGGAATTCATATTGAAGTAACAACTCTGGTAGTTCCCAAAATAAACGATAATTTAGATGAACTAGAAGAAGAATTTTCTTGGCTAGCAAGCATTTCTAAAGATATTCCTCTTCATTTGTCGCGGTATTTTCCTGCCTATAAATATAACGAGCCACCGACAGATATCAACTTTTTAGAAGAAACCTACGAGCTTGCAAAAAAATATCTCAATTTTGTATATATTGGTAACATTTTGTCTTCCACATACGAAAATACTTATTGTCCAGATTGTGGGGCACTCCTTATTTCAAGAAAAGGATACGACATAAAAATTGAAAATTTGAATGAAAACGGAGAGTGTAAAAATTGCGGCAGAAAAATATGCATAGTTTAAGAGTATATCTTTATATAGCTGCACTTGGTGTAGGAGTACTTTTGTTATCTTTGTTGTTATTTTCTAAGCCGACCCCAGTTTACGAAGAAAAAGAGTTCCCAGTACTTGGTACCATTGTAAGGGTAAAAGTAGCAGGGGATAAAGTATCTTCAAATGTTTTATTGAACACAGCAGAACAAGAGTTGTATAGATTACACAATAAATTTAGTCCCAACGTTGAAGGTAGTATAATCCAAAAATTAAATACTGACAGAAAGGTTGAAGTCGACGAAGAGGGGTTATTTTTATTTCAAGCTGCCTACAATTATTCAGTAATAACAGGTGGAGCTTTCGACCCTACAGTAAGGCCTATACTTAAATTGTGGGGATTTGATGACATAAATTCTACAAAAAAAGTTCCAACCCAAGAAGAAATCAATAGAGCATTAGAAAACGTTGATTATAGATTCATAAAAATTGATGAAGAAAAAAGAGAAATATCTTTACTAAAAGATGGTGTCGAAGTGGACTTAGGAGGAATAGCCAAGGGATATGCAATTGATTTAGTTATACAAAAAATTAAGGAAATAGATCCTGGAGCTACAGGTTTTGTCGATGCGGGGGGAGATATTGGAATAATAGGTCCAAAGTTTGGAGAGCTTGCCTGGGTTATAGGGATAAGAGATCCTTTTTCACAAGATGCTTTAAAATCCATAGATACAATTTATTTAACAAGTGGTGCTGTGGCTACCTCTGGAGATTACGAAAGATTTTTTATCGAAGACGGTAAAAAATATCATCATATATTAGATCCAGAAGATGGATATCCTGCAGAGAACGCATCCAGTGTAACTGTGATAGCAGAAAAAGCAATGATAGCAGACGTCTTTTCTACAGCTCTTTTCGTTTTAGGATACGATAACCCTGCCTTGGATTATTTCACAGATTTTGGCATTCAAGCTTTGGTTATATCTCCAACAGGGGAAAGTACTGAGACAAGTGGTTTTGACTATTTTCGGGAGAAAATGTGAGAGTTTATGAAATTCACTAAGAAAAATGATCTGTACCTACTTTTAGTTGTAATATTGTTAGTTTTAGTAATGATTTTTATGAACGCTTATCCAAAAAAGGGCATAAACGGTGCAGAAGTTTACTTAAAAGGGGAGCAAATTTTACAAATAACAAAAGACGGAACTTACAGCATAACAAATGATGAAGGTGAGTTATTGATGAATGTAGAATTCATAGATCAAAGAATTAGAGTTACCGATTCATCATGTCCCTTGAAAGTCTGTGAAAATACAGGATGGGTAGAAAACCCTAATCAACCCATTATTTGTATTCCAAATGAAATAGTTGTAAAACCATTAGGTAACGCAGATGACACGGGGATTGATATCTATACATGGTAAAAAGAACAAAAACAATATCATATATATCTATTTTAACCGCATTAGCCTCCGCAATTTACTATGTTGAATCCTTTTTACCCATGCCTGTTTCAGTGCCTGGTGCGAGATGGGGGTTTTCTAACTTCCCTTTGTTGTTGTCTGTAGTGAGTGGAATTAGCATTACTAATACCTTGTACATAGCTTTGTTAAAAACTTTGCTTGGTTCAATACTAAGTGGAAGGTTTTTATCTCCCGTCTTTTGGATGGGATTGGGAGGATCACTCGCCAGTGCTTTATTTATGTCCTTATCCTTCAAAATTACCAACAAATTTGGTATTTTAGGAATTAGTGAAATTGGAGCCTTTTTCAGCAACACTGTACAATTAATTATAGCCAGTCTTTTTATTGTTAAATCACCTAATATTTTTTGGTATTACCCTTACATGCTTTTTTTCGGTATAATAACGGCATTCATAAACGGAGCAATTGTGAGTTATATTTTAAGGAGTGTGAACCTTGATAGATTCAAAAGTTGAATTGGTTTTAGGATCCTCATCCCCACGAAGACAAGAACTTTTAAAATTAATAACAAAAAATTTTACGATCAGAACAGCTAATACTGATGAAACTTATAACTCTACGACACCTTCTGAAATTGTACAAGAAATTTCATATAAAAAAAGTAAAAATATAGAAATTTCAGATAGAGAACTTCTCATAACGGCTGATACTATAGTAACTTTGGATGGAAAAATATTTGGAAAGCCTCACAATTACGATGAAGCTTTCGAAATGCTTCAAACATTATCGAATAAAACTCATTGTGTTTACACAGGAGTAACTTTAAGATCAATGGAAAAATTCTCTTCCTTTTATGAAGTTTCGAAAGTAACTTTTTACAAATTGGATGAAGAAGTGATAGATTTTTATATAAAAAATAACAACGTATATGACAAAGCGGGAGCCTATGCTATTCAAGATTTTGCCGCTGTTTTTGTCAAAAAAATTGAAGGTGATTACTACAACATAATGGGTCTACCTATTGCAAAATTATACTGGCAATTGAGACATATGTTAGCAACCTCATAAAAACATTTCAAATATTCCAAAATTCCTATCAAAAGCCGAAAAGGAGAGAGTAATGGAAGATCAACTAAAACCAAGAGAGAAACTAGAAAAATATGGGCCCCAATCTCTCACAGACCAGGAACTTATAGCCATCATTTTAAGACATGGAGTTAGAAATTATAACGTATTTGATGTTTCCGAACAAATATTAAAAAAGTATAAAACATTGAGTGAATTGGTCGATATATCACTTGAAGAAATATCAAAAGAAAAAGGAGTAGGAAAAGTTGGAGCAATAAATCTAAAAGCTGCGTTAGAAATAGGCAAAAGATATCACCTTCAAAAATTGCGTCAAAAGTATCAAAAGGTAACCTCTCCAGAAGAAGCATACCATGTTTGTGAGGACATGATATATCTCAGCACAGAAACTGTAAGAGCTATTTTTTTAGATTCTAAACTCCACATCATTACTATCAAAGATATTTCCAACGGAACGGTAAATATGTCAATTGCTCACCCGCGAGATATTTTTAGAGAAGCTATAATGTACAATGCAGTATCTTTTATTTTAGTACATAATCACCCATCAGGGGATCCCACACCGAGCATGCACGATAGGGACATTACCAAAAAAATTATGGATTCTGGTGAGATCTTAGGTATCAACATGAACGATCATATAATTATTGGAAAGGATTCTTATTTCAGTTTTACTTTGGATAGGAGTGAAAAAATTGACTAATGAAAATAATAATGCAGAAGATAAATTGCGAAATTTATACAAAATAAAAGAAGAAATCGAAAAAGAATTAGAAAAAAAAGGCATAAGAAAACCTGACACACAGCAAAAAAAGAAAACAACTAAAACCATATATGAGGCTGATTACGAAATAGAAAAATTAAGTGTCTCAATAAACAATATAAATAATTGGTTAGATTTGATAATTTACGATATAGATCTATCGAACGAGAAATTGTCGAATTTTTTTGAAATCAGGTTAAGTCACAAATCTCTTCAAGAATATTCAAATCAATTTGGCATGATGCACCTATTCAGAAATGATTTTCAAAAGGCCGAAAAATTTTTTGAAAGAAAAAGTGACTTAGACTCTAAGATAAACATGGGTTTTTTGAAAATCATACGTGATGACGAGGACTCAAATAAATATTTTACTGAACTAATCAATACACACCCAAAAAATGGTTTAGTATATTTAACCCTCAGTCTTTTCTTTCTAAAAAGAAAAGATTTTTTTAACGCCTACAAAATGATCAAAGTGGCTAATTCCTTATTAGATTATTCGTTTATAAACATGGGTTTGAGTGCTTACGAGAAAGACTTTCAAAAATCTTTATCCTTTTTATCAAAAGCTTACCTTGAAGGGAAAGCAAAAAGGGTTGTAAATTTGATCAACTATTATGTAAGTCTATTTATTTCAGATTCGGAAAAAGCCTTCTCTACATTTGCTCTATTGAAAGAAGATAAAACTCCATGTGTAAACTGTATCAAAACCTTATCGAGCTCTGAAAAAGTAGAACCTCCGAGTTATTGCCCATTTTATGAAAGAATACTATTTCATACTGGTAATCCTAAACCTTACAAAGCCGAAGACTCTGAACTTTACGAAATATTATTCTACAAATACTACCAAGAAAAAGATATACAGCAATTCAATTCGTATGCTAAAAAAATTGAACAGTTTTTCAACAATGTTCCACTAATATTTTTATCATCAACAGAAACCACTTCTAAAAAAGTAATAGGAGATCTATTTACACAATACAAAACAGGAGTCAAAGTCAATTTAAAAGGGCCTAACTATTATGACAACCTAAACAAAGCGATAATAGATCTTAAAACTAAGTACCAAAAGAACTTTACATTCTTTTTAGATTTACCTTTTTATGAAGCATTGAGATTATTATTTGGCTGGAGGATCTGCCAATATCTATACAAGTAACGGCATGGCGAAGCCCTCCCCCCCAGAGTCTGAGAGGGACCGCAGGTCCCTTCCATAGAAGGGTGGGGAGCGGGGCGAAGAGGTTAAAATAAAGAATAAGCGCACTTTACATAAAAAATTTAAAAATCATTTTCAAAAATTAAGAATTTGATTTTAAAAGGGTCACAGGGCGAAGCCCTCCCCCCCCAGAGTCTGAGAGGG